>NZ_JBNNVU010000036.1:0-55606 GCF_050280705.1 Pseudomonas sp. NPDC089530
CATTGGCCAGGCCGTCTTCATCGACGGTGCCGGTCACAGCCGTGCCGGTGGCGGTCGGCGTGTCGTCATTGACGGTGATCACCAGTTTCTCGGCGAAGATTTCCTTGGCGCTGAATTCTTCTTCGTGGCTGGCGTCGTAGCCTTCCGGGTAATCGTTCTTGTACTTCTCGATCGGCGGCAGGCCCACCGATTGCGGGGTGTCGCGCATGGTGGCGAAGGCGAACAGCGCCACCATCAGGGCCACGGCGGCCGGGACGTAGAACGCCGCGTGCCAGTCGTTGAACCAGCCCATGCCCAGCAGGAACAGCGGGCCGATCAGGCCGCCGCCGACGTTGTGCGCGACGTTCCACACCGACACCACGCCACCGCGTTCCTTCTGCGACCACCAGTGCACCATGGTCCGCCCGCTTGGCGGCCAGCCCATGCCCTGGGCCCAGCCGTTAATGAACAGCAGGATGAACATCATGGTCACGCTGGACGTGGCCCAGGGCGCGAAACCGAAAATGAACATTACCCCGGCCGACACCAGCAGACCGAAAGGCAGGAAGTAGCGTGGGTTGGAGCGGTCGGACACCAGGCCCATGAGGAACTTCGACAGGCCGTAGGCGATGGCGATCGCCGACATGGCCAGGCCCAGCTCGCCGCGGGTGTAACCCTCTTCGATCAGGTAGGGCATGGCCAGGGAGAAGTTCTTGCGCAGCAGGTAGTAACCGGCATAGCCGATGAAGATCCCGGCGAAGATCTGCCAGCGCAGGCGGCGGTAGGTACTGTCTATTTTTTCGTCAGGCAGAGGCGCCCGATGTGTGGCAGGTCGAAAGAAAGCAAACATTCAAGAGCTCCAAATTTCTTGTTTTGACTGCGGATGCGAATGTTACAGTTTCGTTACCGAAAATAGCACTGCCACTTATTCACAAACACAGCAAACCGGAGCGATTGCATGTTCTTTTACGAACGTGTCGCTTACAGATAAGTAGGGGGCGTATCCAATATCCCCTGTAGGAGCGAGCTTGCTCGTTCCTACAGGAATAGAAGGGAGAGGCTCAGCGAACCTGGACCACTACCTTGCCCACCGCCTTGCGCTGGCCAAGGTCGTTGATGGCACTGGCGGCTTCGGCCAGCGGATAGACCTGCGAGACCAGCGGCTTCAGCTTGCCTTCGGCGAACCAGGCGAACAGTTGCTGGAAGTTCGCCGCGTTGTCCTGGGGCTGGCGCTGGGCGAACGAACCCCAGAACACCCCGACCACCGCCGCGCCCTTGAGCAGCGCCAGGTTGACCGGCAGCTCGGGGATGCGCCCGCTGGCAAAACCCACCACCAGCAGCCGGCCGTTCCAGGCGATGGCGCGGACGGCCTGGTCGAACAGGTCGCCGCCCACCGGGTCGTAGATCACGTCGGCGCCCTGGCCGTCGGTCAGGCGTTTGATTTCGTCCTTCAGGCTGGCTTCGCTGTAGTTGATCAGTTCGTCGGCGCCGGCGGCCTTGGCCACCGCGAGTTTCTCGGCGCTGCTGGCGGCGGCGATGACCCGCGCGCCCATGGCCTTGCCGATCTCCACCGCCGCCAGGCCCACGCCGCCGGAAGCGCCGAGCACCAGCAGGGTTTCCCCGGGCTTCAGGTTGCCGCGCTGCTTGAGGGCGTGTATCGAGGTGCCGTAGGTCATGCTGAACGCGGCAGCGGTGGTGAAGTCCATCGACGGCGGGATCGGCAGGACGTTGTAGCCCGGCACCGCCACTTCTTCGGCAAAGCTGCCCCAACCGGTCAGCGCCATGACCCGGTCGCCGACCTTGAGGTGGCCGACCTTCTCGCCGACGGCGCCGACCACCCCGGCGGCTTCGCCTCCCGGCGAGAACGGGAAGGGCGGCTTGAACTGGTATTTGCCCTCGATGATCAGCGTGTCCGGGAAGTTCACCCCGGCCGCATGCACTTGCAGCAGGATTTCGTTCTTCTTCGGTACAGGACTCGCGACGTCTTCCAGCACCAGCGTTTCGGCGGGGCCGAAGGCTTTGCACAGCACGGCTTTCATCAGGGCTATTCCTTTGGGAGTGGTGGCCGATAAGTGTAGGTGGGTGAAAAACGCGGTCAACGAGCATGCCCCGTCCTGATAGCCGGCCATAAGCTTTGTGCTTGGGCACAGGCGCAGGGGCCTTTATGCTAGACCGCCTACCGGATAAGGAGCGAACTGTGAAAGCGTGGATCATGTGGATGCTGGCCCTGTCTCTGCCAATGGCAGCCATGGCCGAGGAAGCCAAAGAAGGCGCAGCACCGAAAGTCAGTTACATCAGCCTGAACCCGCCGTTCGTAGGCAACTACGGTCTGGATGGCGGCCCCAAGCTCAAGGTCTACAAGGCCGACGTCGCCCTGCGGGTGACCGGCGATGCCGCGGCCCAGGCGGTGAAGGCCAACGAGCCGTTGATCCGTAACCAGCTGGTGGCGCTGTTCGCCCAACAGACCACGGAAACCATGAGCAACGTCGAAGCCAAGGAAAAGCTGCGCCAGGAAGCCCTGAAGCAGACCCAGCAGGTGATGAACGACGAGACCGGCAAGCCGGTGGTGGAAGACCTGCTGTTCAACAACCTGATCATCCAGTAACGCTGGATCCGTAGGAGCGAGGCTTGCCCGCGATAGCGATAGCGCGGACCCCGCCAAATCTCAGCCTCCTGGCTGATCGTGAGCAAGCTTCGCACCTACACGTTGCAGGTATATTCCGCGTTCAGGACGCCAGGCTCCGGCGAAACCGCGCCAGGGCGATGCCGAAGCCGAACGCGCCGAACAGGCCGTTGGCATCAGGGCCGTTGCGCAGGTTGGTCTGGGTCATTGGGGCGCTCCCGGTGATTCGTCAAAAGGGTCGATGCGTGGACTGACAATGGTCTTCACTCTACCCCTGACACCCCAGGCTGAAAACCGATAAGATCGCCACAACCTGTCAGAAAAACTCACCTATTCCATGAGCCACGACCTGCCCCCGCTGAACGCCCTCCGGGCCTTCGAAGCCACCGCCCGCCTGAACAGCGTCAGCCAGGCGGCCGAGCAGCTGCACGTCACCCATGGCGCGGTCAGCCGGCAGTTGAAGGTGCTCGAAGAGCATCTGGGCGTGAGCCTGTTCGTCAAGGAAGGGCGCGGCCTGAAACTCACAGATGCCGGGGTGCGTCTGCGCGATGCCAGCAGCGATGCCTTCGAGCGTCTGCGTACGGTTTGCGCCGAGCTGACCCGGAGCACCGCCGACGCGCCCTTCGTCCTTGGTTGTTCCGGCAGCCTGCTGGCGCGCTGGTTCATTCCGCGCCTGGGGCGGCTGAACGCCGACCTGCCGGACTTGCGCCTGCACCTGTCGGCCGGCGAAGGCGATCTCGACCCGCGCCGGCCGGGGCTGGACGCCTTGCTGGTGTTCGCCGAACCGCCGTGGCCGGCGGACATGCAAGTCTTCGAACTGGCCCGCGAGCGCATCGGCCCGGTGCTCAGCCCGCGCTACGGTCGCTACGAACAGCTGCGCGCGGCGCCGGCCAGCGCGCTGCTGGGCGAGGCGTTGCTGCAGACCGCCTCGCGGCCCCAGGCCTGGCCCAGCTGGGCACGGCAGAACGGCCTCGACGCCGGGGCGTTGAAGTACGGGCAGGGTTTCGAGCATTTGTATTATTTGCTGGAGGCGGCGGTGGCCGGGCTTGGCGTGGCGATCGCGCCGCAGCCGCTGGTGGCCGAGGACCTGCGCGCCGGGCGCCTGGTCGCCCCGTGGGGCTTCTGCGAAACCCCGGGGCAACTGGCGTTGTGGCTACCCAAGCGCGCCGCAGACGGGCGCGCTCGGCAACTGGCGCAGTGGCTCACCCACGAGCTGCGCCAGAGTCGTTAGTTGCCGCGTTTGCACAGCAGATAGGCGGCCAGCAGGCCCAGCGCGCCTACGGCGACGCCGGCGGTGGTCCAGGGGTGTTGCTGGGCGTAATCCCGGGTGGCGATCCCGGTTTCACGGGTTTTCACCTTGACTTCCGCATAGGCGTCACTGAGCAGGCTGCGCGAATGTTTCAGCGCGCTCTCGGCGTTGCTTTTCAGCGCCTTGAGGGTTTTGCGCGACTCCTCCGAGGCGTCGTCCTTGAGGCTTTCCAGGGCCTTGAGCAGACTTTCGATCTCGGCTTCCATGCTTTCCAATGAGGCTTTGCGTAACGAGGTGTTGGCCATGGTGGCTCTCCTGCATTGTGATGAGGGTCTGTAAGGTCCGACTGCGTGGCCTGGCGAAAGTGCAGTAAATCTGAGTGTTCGAGGGCCGGGGCTTGTTCAAGTGTTGCCGATAATCGCTGCTAGGCTTTGATCTACCTCACAAGGAGAACGCCATGTCTGATCATCACACCTACAAGAAAATCGAACTGGTCGGCTCGTCCCCGAGCAGCATCGAAGACGCCATCAACAATGCGCTGGCCGAAGCCAGCAAAAGCATCAAGCACATGGAATGGTTCGAAGTCACGGAGACCCGCGGGCATATCCGCGACGGCAAGGCCGCGCATTTCCAGGTCACGCTCAAGGTCGGTTTCCGGATTGCCAACAGCTGAACCTGAGCTAGTCTGTTGAACTTGGGCGCTGGCCGATTGCCATAGGAAATGGCAAAGCGCTATATCCGCCCCGGACCGAGCGGGCTGGGGCTTGACGCTTTCTTTGATCCGACCAGGGAATGTGACCGATGAAAAAACTGGTAATGGCTTTAGCGTTGTTGAGTGTCGCGGGAACAGCCCTTGCAGCGGGCAAATCCTGCGAAACGCTGAAAAGCGAAATCGCGGCGAAGATCGACGCCAAGGGCGTGTCGGGTTATTCGCTGGAAATCGTCGACAAAGGCAGTGCGGCTGGCGGCAAGGTTGTCGGTACCTGCGAAGGCGGCACCAAGGAAATCGTCTACAAGCGTGGCTGAGCCCTTGCGGATGTGAACAAGCCGACGCACTGCGTCGGCTTTTTTATGCCCGGTTTTTCACCCTGTCCAGGCCGGTTCAGCCCTTCATGACCTGCGCCAATAGCTCGTAGGAATGCAGGCGGTCGGCGTGTTCGTACAGGTCGCAGGTGAAGATCAGCTCGTCGGCGCCGGTCTGTTCGATCAGCACTTCGAGCTTGGCGCGGATTTTCGCCGGGCTGCCGATCATGGCCAGGCCAAGGAAGCTGCTCACGGCCTCTTTCTCATGGGGCAGCCACAGGCCATCCATGCTCTTCACCGGTTTGCGCTGCACCAGGCTATGGCCGCGCATCAGTGCGAGGATCCGCTGGAACACCGAAGTCGCCAGGTAGTCGGCCTGCTCGTCGGTATCGGCCGCCACCAACGGTACGCCGAGCATCACGTAAGGCTTGTCGAGCACCGCCGAGGGCTTGAAGTGATTGCGGTACACGCGAATCGCCTCATGCATGTAGCGCGGGGCGAAATGCGAGGCGAAGGCGTAAGGCAAGCCGCGTTCCCCGGCCAGTTGCGCGCTGAACAGGCTCGAACCCAATAGCCAGATCGGTACCTGGGTACCGGTGCCCGGCACCGCGATCACCCGCTGCTCCGGGGTGCGTGGGCCGAGGTAGGCCATCAGTTCGGCCACGTCCTCAGGGAAATCGTCGGCGCTGCCGGAGCGTTCCCGGCGCAGGGCGCGGGCGGTCATCTGGTCCGAGCCCGGCGCGCGGCCCAGGCCCAGGTCGATACGCCCCGGGTACAGGCTTTCCAGGGTGCCGAACTGCTCGGCGATCACCAGCGGTGCGTGGTTGGGCAGCATCACGCCGCCAGAGCCGACGCGGATACTCGAAGTGCCGCCAGCCAGGTAACCCAACAGCACCGAGGTCGCGGAACTGGCGATGCCGTCCATGTTGTGGTGCTCGGCGACCCAGAAACGGGTGTAGCCGAACTTCTCGACATGCCGGGCCAGGTCCAGGGAGTTGCGCAGTGATTGCGCCGGGCTGCCGTCCTCGCGCACGGGGACCAGGTCGAGGGTGGAAAACTTTACGTCGGACAGTGGTTTCATGAGCCTGCTTCTCCTTTGGGTGTGCAGGCCTTTGTCGTGAGCCAAAACCTGCCGAGTGCTGTCAGTCTGTTCCTTGCAATGTGGGCATATACCCGAGTTTCAATAGCCAAGGCAAAAATCCCCGCGCCAGACAGGTGCGGTATCAGAACTCGTTTCATGAAAATGTGGTCGAATAGGTGACTGCAGGCTCAGCCCATGACCGTGGGCGCTGCATCAAGGGAGCTCCACATCATGAAACGTTTTGCCCTGGCAGTTGTTTGTTGCACGCTGGCCACCTCGGCCCTGGCGGCTCCGAAGGACTGTGAAGAACTCAAGAAAGAGATTGAAATCAAGATCCAGGCCAATGCCGTACCCTCCTACACCCTGGAGATCGTCAGCAAGGAGGAAGCCGAAAAGCATGACGCGGCCATGGTGGTCGGGACCTGCGAAAACGGCACCAAGGCGATCATCTATCAGAGAAACGACAACTGATCCCTCAGATCACGCAGTTGACCATGTGGTCTTCGGCCAGCAGCTCACGCTTGGCGTTGTACAGCCGGGCACTGGGGGTGAACCCCAGCGAGCGGGCTTCCAGCAGGTAACGCTGGCCGGCTTCGAAATGGTCGTAGCGGATGCTCAGGTAGCACAAACGCTCAGCCGGATCGTTCATCAGACCGATCCGCCCGCTGAACACCTCGAAATCGAAACGCACCATCAGCTCATGACTGCCCGGGGTGACCTGGAAATAGCGGCCATCGCTCAGGCGCTGGTTGTCCAGGCGCTCGGCCATCAGCAGCTTGCCGCCTGGCGTCGGGGTGGAAAAATCGACCCAGGCCCGTTGTGGGTCCACCGCCGGCAAGGGGCTGGAGCAGGCAACAAGGCTGGTCAGGGCAAGGAGCAGCAAGGGTTGGCGCATGGTGTCGGCCGTCCGGGAAGAGGCCTCCAGCATAACGCCGATCAGGTGCGCTGGCAGCCCGCCGGTTGGCCGGTGCCTACCAGGTTGCGCTGCTGGTCATAGAGCCTGGCCCAGGGCCGGAAGCCGATGTTGCCGGTCTGCAACTGGTAGCGCTGGCCGGCGTTGAAGTCCTTGTATTTCACGTTCAGCGTGCAGTCGCGCCACAGCGGTTCGCTGTCCGGGCCGATGTTGCTGGGCTCCACGGCGAACTGGTAGCGCACCTTCAGCTCGTGGCTGCCCGGCTGGACCTCGAAATACCGGCGGTCGACCCAGGCCTTTTCGTCGACCTCCAGCGCCTGCAGGGCGGTGTCCTGGTGGGTGTCGAGGTCGATCCAGGCTTGTGTCGGGTCGGGGGTGGGCAGTCCGGCACAGCCGCCCAGGGTCAACAGTCCGGTGGTCAGCAGCAACACGCGCATAGCGAAACTCCAGGCAGGCGAGATAGTCTTGCGAGCAGACTCTCGAAGGATGATTCGATTTGATTAGGCCGCGTTCAAGCCATGGGGTACTTGATCGTCTTTTACGCTTTTTGTTTCCGGGCCTGCTGCTTTTGGCGCTCAACGGTTGTTCCAGCCTGGATTACTACGGGCAACTGGCCAGCGGCCAGTGGCGGCTGCTGCAAGCCCGTACGCCGGTCGATCAGGTCATCGCCGACCCGGCGCGCGACCCGCAATTGCGTGCCCATCTGGCCCAGTCGCAGAAGGCCCGGCGCTTTGCCAGCGAACACCTGCACCTGCCGGACAACCAGAGTTACCGCCTCTATGCCGACATCGGCCGGCCCTTCGTGGTGTGGAACGTGTTCAGCACCCCCGAGTTTTCCCTGAGCCCCCGGACTCACTGCTTCCCGATTGCCGGCTGTGTGGCCTATCGCGGCTACTACAACCAGGGCGCGGCCCGGGGCGAGGCGGCCTTGCAGAAGCAGCAGGGCCTGGATGTGGCCATCGGTGGGGTGGAGGCCTACTCGACCCTGGGCTGGTTCAACGACCCGATCCTCAGCTCGATGCTGCACTGGGGCGACGAGCGTCTGGCGACCCTGATCTTCCATGAGTTGGCCCATCAGCGCTTCTATGTAAAGGACGACACTGAGTTCAACGAGTCCTTCGCCACCTTCGTCGAGCAGGAAGGCACCCGGCAATGGCGCACGGTCCGAGGCTTGCCGCCTTCCAGCGATGCCTTGGCCCAGCAGCGGGACCAGTTCATCCAGCTGATTCTCGACACCCGCCAGCGCCTGGAAGGCCTGTATGCCCTGCCGCTGCCCGCCGAGCAGATGCGCCAGCGCAAAGCGGCCGAATTCGAACGCCTGCGCCGCGATTACCGCCAGCTCAGGGATAGCCAATGGCACGGCGACCCGCGCTACGACCTCTGGATCAACACCCCGATGAACAATGCCAAGCTGCTGCCTTTCGGCCTGTACGACCAGTGGGTGCCGGCGTTTTCTGCGCTGTTCAAGCAGTCGGGCGGGGACTGGCCGGCCTTCTACCAGGCCGTGGAGAAGCTCGGCGCATTGCCGGTCGAGAAGCGCAAGGCGGCGCTGAAAGCCTTGATGGGCGGCGCCTAGACGGACGCTATCGCGGGCAAGCCTCGCTCCTACATGATCCAGGAGCGAGGCTTGCTCGCGATCAGAGGGGCCTAGCGCTGCAAGAACGCCTGGTGCAACGCGTGCAGGGTCTGGAAGTGGTAGGCCGGCGCTTCGGCGCTGAGCTCTTCGTGGCTGCCGAAGCCGTAGCCCACCGCGGCTGCGTCCAGCCCGTTGCGGCGGGCGCCGATCAGGTCGTGCTTGCGGTCGCCAATCATCAGGGTGTCGCGCGGGTCCAGGCCTTCTTCGCTCAGCAGGTGGCGGATCAGCTCGACCTTGTCGGTGCGGGTGCCATCCAGTTCGCTGCCGTAGATCACCTTGAAGTGCCGGGCGAAATCGAAATGCCGGGCGATCTCGCGGGCGAACACCCAGGGCTTGGAGGTCGCGATGTACAGCTGGCGGCCCTGCTCGCTCAAGGTTTCCAGCAGGGGTGTGACGCCGTCGAACACCCGGTTTTCATACAGGCCGGTGACCTTGAACCGTTCGCGATAGAAATTCACCGCCTCCCAGGCCCGGGCCTCGTCGAAGCCGTAGAACTGCATGAAGGCCTGCAACAGCGGCGGGCCGATGAAGTGTTCCAGCTTGCTCAGGTCGGGTTCGTCGATACCCAGTTTGCCGAGGGCGAACTGGATCGAACGGGTGATGCCTTCGCGCGGGTCGGTCAGGGTGCCATCGAGGTCGAACAGAACGGTTTGGTAATGCATGGGTATTCCTGGCAGGGGATGGGGGCTCAGGCCTGGTCGTAGCCTTCGGCCAGGTGCAGGTCCTTGAGCTTCACGTAGTTGGCGGCGCTGTAGGTGAAGAACGCGCGTTCCTTGTCGGTCAGCGGGCGGGCCTGCTTCACCGGGCTGCCGACGTAGAGGAAGCCGCTTTCCAGGCGTTTGCCCGGCGGCACCAGGCTGCCGGCGCCGACGATCACATCGTCCTCCACCACCGCACCGTCCATGACAATGCTGCCCATGCCGATCAGCACCCGGCTGCCGATGCTGCAACCGTGCAGCATCACCTTGTGGGCGATGGTCACGTCGTCGCCGATCAGCAGCGGGAAACCGTCCGGGTTGAAGGGGCCGGCGTGGGTGATGTGCAGCACGCTGGCGTCTTGCACGCTGGTGCGGGCGCCGATGCGGATGCGGTGCATGTCGCCGCGGATCACCGTCAGTGGCCAGACCGAGCTGTCGGCGCCGATTTCGACGTCACCGATCACCACCGCCGAGCTGTCGACGAAGGCCCGGGGGCCGAGGATGGGCGTGTGCTTCTGATAGGTGCGGATGGCCAAGTGGGTTACCTGCTCTGACATTTATTAATGGGGGCGATAGCTGCGGCTGACGGCGATTGTAATTAAGATGGCGCAATGTTTCTTCCAGCCAAGGTGCCCACCGTGAGTGTGAACAACCCTCTTCTGCAGCCCTACGACCTGCCGCCGTTTTCGGCGATCCGCGCCGAGCACGTACAGCCGGCCATCGAACAGATCCTGGCTGACAACCGCGCCGCCATCGCTGAAATCCTCAAGAACCAGGGCAGCCAACCGACCTGGGCCGGCCTGGTCCTGGCCATGGACGAGCTCAACGACCGCCTGGGCGCGGCCTGGAGCCCGGTCAGCCACCTCAACGCCGTGTGCAACAGCGCCGAGCTGCGCGAGGCCTACGAGTCCTGCCTGCCGGCCCTGAGCGCCTATGCCACCGAGCTGGGGCAGAACCGCGAGCTGTTCCAGGCCTTCGAAGCCCTGGCGGGCAGCCCGGAAGCCGCCGGTTTCGAGGTGGCGCAGAAAACCATCCTGGAACATTCCCTGCGGGACTTCCGCCTGTCGGGTATCGACCTGCCGCCGGAGCAGCAGAAGCGCTACGCCGAAGTGCAGAGCAAGCTCTCCGAGCTGGGCAGCCGTTTCTCCAACCAACTGCTCGACGCCACCCAGGCCTGGACCAAGCACGTCACCGACGAAGCGGCCCTGGCCGGCCTGACCGTTTCGGCCAAGGCACAGATGGCCGCCGCGGCCCAGGCCAAGGACCTGGAAGGCTGGCTGATCACCCTGGAATTCCCCAGCTACTACGCGGTGATGACCTACGCCGAAGATCGCGCGCTGCGTGAAGAGGTCTACGTCGCCAACTGCACCCGCGCCTCGGACCAGGGCCCGAACGCCGGCCAGCACGACAACGGCCCGGTCATGGACGAAATCCTCGACCTGCGCCAGGAACTGGCCGGACTGCTGGGTTACGCCAACTTCGCCGAACTGAGCCTGGCCACCAAGATGGCCGAGTCCGGCGACCAGGTGCTGAGCTTCCTGCGCGACCTGGCCCAGCGCAGCAAGCCGTTCGCCGCCCAGGACCTGCAACAGCTCAAGGCCTACGCCGCCGAACAGGGCTGCCCGGACCTGCAAAGCTGGGACAGCGGTTTCTACGGCGAGAAGCTGCGCGAGCAGCGCTACAGCGTGGCCCAGGAAACCCTGCGCGCCTACTTCCCGATCGACAAGGTGCTCGGCGGGCTGTTCGCCATTGTCCAGCGCCTGTACGGCATCGAGATCGCCGAGCTGAAGGGCTTCGATACCTGGCACCCGGACGTGCGCCTGTTCGAGATCAAGGAAAATGGCCAGCACGTGGGCCGCTTCTTCTTCGACCTGTATGCCCGCGCCAACAAGCGTGGCGGTGCCTGGATGGACGGCGCCCGGGACCGTCGCCGCACCTTCGCCGGCGTGCTGCAAAGCCCGGTGGCCAACCTGGTGTGCAACTTCACCCCGGCTGTCAGCGGCAAGCCTGCCCTGCTGACCCACGATGAAGTCACCACCCTGTTCCACGAGTTCGGCCATGGCCTGCACCACCTGCTGACCCGCGTCGAATATTCCGGGGTTTCCGGCATCAACGGCGTGGCCTGGGATGCGGTGGAGCTGCCGAGCCAGTTCATGGAGAACTGGTGCTGGGAGCCGGAAGGCCTGGCGCTGATCTCCGGTCACTATGAAACCGGCGAACCGCTGCCCCAGGACCTGCTGCAGAAAATGCTCGCTGCGAAGAACTTCCAGTCTGGCCTGATGATGGTGCGCCAGCTGGAGTTCTCGTTGTTCGACTTCGAACTGCATGCCACCCATGGCGACGGCCGTGCGGTGCTGCAAGTGCTCGAAGGCGTGCGCGACGAGGTCTCGGTGATGCGTCCGCCGGCCTACAACCGCTTCCCCAACAGCTTCGCCCACATCTTCGCTGGCGGTTACGCGGCGGGTTACTACAGCTACAAGTGGGCCGAAGTGCTGTCGGCCGATGCCTTCTCCCGCTTCGAGGAGGAAGGCGTGCTGAATGCCGAGACCGGTCGGGCCTTCCGCGAAGCGATCCTGGCCCGCGGCGGTTCCCAGGAGCCGATGGTGCTGTTCGTCGACTTCCGCGGACGTGCGCCGTCGATTGACGCACTCTTGCGCCACAGCGGCCTGACCGAGGACGCAGCGGCATGAGCGAGGGGCCAGTGAAGACGAAAAAACGCTTTATCGCCGGGGCGGTCTGCCCGGCCTGCAGCGAGCAGGACAAGCTGATGATGTGGAGCGAAGACGACGTTCCCCATCGCGAGTGCGTGGCCTGCGGTTATGCCGACACCTTGAACGAGCAGGGCCTGTCGGTGCCCAAGGAATTGAGCACGCGGGTCAACACGGCGGCCCTGAAGGCGCCGGACGCCAAGGTCCAGGCGGTGCAGTTCTTCCCCAACCCCAAGTTGAAGAAGAAAACCGACGAACCCAAGTAGTTCCAGGTTCCTGTAGGAGCCAAGCTTGCTGGCGATCAAGGCGCCGCGGTAGGTCTGACATACCGCCATCGCGAGCAAGCTTCGCTCCTACACAGGGCATCAAGCCCCTTTCCCCATCACGCAATCAATTCGCCGGCTTGCCGGTACTTGCCGTCTCGAACCAGCTTTTCACCGAACAGAGGGCGAACACGCTGGTGCTGCAATCGCCATTGGCCAGGGCGGTGCGCAACTTGTCGACATCGGCCTGCATCATGTAGCGAATGCCGTCCTTGAAGTGGGAACTGTCACCAAACCCGCCTCCGGTCATCTCATTCAGCGCCTCTTCCTTGCTCCACCCCTGAACCACCACCCGGTACATCGCCGACATCAGGCCGGTACGGTCCGAGCCGTGCTTGCAGTGCATCAGCACCGAGCCCTGGGTTTCGGCGTCCTGGATCGCCCGCAGGGCCGCCAGCACATCGGCGTCGTCCACGTGATTGGTCCGGTAAGGCAGTTGCACCCGCTTGATCCCCGGAGCGTCCAGCCAGCTGGCGTCGGACTCCGGCAGGAAATTGATCACCGTTGTCACCTTGAGCTTCTCCAGCAGGGGCACGGCGTTGTTGTCCGGCAAGGCGCTGCGGTAGAGCGTCGGCGACATCTGGTACAGGTTGTAGTGCGTCTCGACAGGCTGGGCCCACTGGGCCGGGCGGGTCGAACTGGTTTCCGCGGCTTGCGCCTGGGGCCAGGCGAGCAGTGCCAGGAGGGACAGGCAGAGGGCAGGAAGGACACGAGTGTTGTGCATGCAGAAGGCCATAACCGGGAAAGGGATCGAGGGAAGCCTAGCTTCTTCCCGGGCCGGTCAAAGCCCTGTGAGGTGCTTGTCAAAGAAACGTGAAGCAAATGCCTGCGTTTTTTCCCCGGCGATCGCTGTTTTTTCCAGCTGAAGCGTTTCATCTGAAAAGCTTAGCCTGCTACCATTTGTAACCAAAGTTTGCTGAACTCTGTTCTCCGGCGCCGGGTCGACCCCTGTCGCCGCCATAACGACAAGCCACGCCATGACGCGGCTGCCCAACCCGTGAATGCCTAGTGTGAGGTGTCTCCCCATGTCTGATCACGATCAAGACAACCCGCGGCGTGAGTTTTTGCGCAAATCCCTGACCTTGATCCCGGTGGTCACGGTCGCCAGTACCGGCCTGGGCAGCTCGATGCTGATGGCCGCGCCCGAATCGGCCAAGCCGGTCGAGCCGGCCCGGCCCCCGGCCCTGGCCAGCACCGAGGCCTATCAGCCGACCTACTTCACCGCCGAGGAATGGGCCTTCGTCCAGGCCGCGGTGGAGCGCCTGATCCCGGCCGACGAACAAGGCCCGGGCGCCCTGGAAGCCGGCGTGCCGGAATACATCGACCGGCAGATGAACACCCCCTACGCCGCTGGCGCCCTGTGGTACATGCAAGGCCCGTTCAACGCCGACGCCGCGCCGGAGATGGGCTGGCAGAGCAAGTTGGTCCCAAGGGAGATCTATCGCCTGGGCATCGCCGCGACGGACGCTTGGTCGAAAGCCTTCAACGGTAAAACATTTGCTGCGCAAGACAGCGCTACCCGAGACGATTTGCTCAAGCAGCTTGAGGCCGGAAAACCGCAGTTCGACAGCGTTCCGCCGAAGATTTTCTTCAGCCTGCTGCTGCAAAACACCAAGGAAGGGTTCTTCTGCGACCCGATCCACGGCGGTAACAAAGGCATGGTCGGCTGGACCTTGATCGGCTTCCCCGGCGCACGCGCCGATTTCATGGACTGGGTGGAGCGCAACGAGCACTACCCGTTCCCGGCAGTGTCGATTCGCGGCGAGAGGGCTTGAGCATGGCAACGGTAATGAAGAAGGTCGATGCAGTGATCGTCGGGTTCGGCTGGACCGGCGCGATCATGGCCAAGGAGCTGACCGAGGCCGGGCTCAACGTGCTGGCGCTGGAGCGCGGGCCGATGCAGGACACCTACCCGGACGGCAACTATCCGCAGGTGATCGACGAGCTCACCTACAGCGTGCGCAAGAAACTGTTCCAGGACATCTCCCGGGAGACGGTGACTATTCGCCACAGCATCAACGACGTGGCCCTGCCGAACCGCCAACTGGGCGCGTTCCTGCCGGGCAATGGCGTCGGCGGCGCCGGCCTGCACTGGTCCGGCGTGCATTTTCGCGTCGACCCGATCGAGCTGCGCATGCGCAGCCACTACGAAGAGCGCTACGGCAAGCACTTCATCCCCAAGGACATGACCATCCAGGACTTCGGCGTGACCTACGAAGAGCTGGAGCCGTTCTTCGACTTCGCGGAAAAAGTCTTCGGCACCTCGGGCCAGGCCTGGACCGTGAAGGGCCAACTGGTGGGTGAAGGCAAGGGCGGCAACCCCTATGCGCCGGACCGTTCGGAGCATTTTCCGCTGGAGTCGCAGAAGAACACCTATTCTGCCCAGCTGTTCCAGAAGGCCGCGAGCGAGGTCGGCTACAAGCCCTACAACCTGCCGTCGGCCAACACCTCGGGGCCGTACACCAACCCCTACGGCGCGCAAATGGGCCCGTGCAACTTCTGCGGCTTCTGCAGCGGTTACGTCTGCTACATGTACTCCAAGGCCTCGCCGAACGTGAACATCCTGCCGGCCCTGCGGCCGCTGCCGAATTTCGAGCTGCGCGCCAACTCCCATGTGCTCAAGGTCAACCTCGACAGCACCAAGACTCGTGCCACCGGCGTCACCTACGTCGACGGCCAGGGCCGCGAGATCGAACAGCCGGCGGACCTGGTGATCCTGGGCGCATTCCAGCTCCATAACGTGCGCCTGATGCTGCTGTCCGGCATCGGCAAGCCGTACGACCCGATCACCGGCGAAGGTGTGGTGGGCAAGAACTTCGCCTATCAGAACATGGCCACCATCAAGGCCTACTTCGACAAGGACGTGCACACCAACAACTTCATCGGCGCCGGCGGCAACGGCGTGGCGGTGGACGACTTCAACGCCGACAACTTCGACCACGGCCCCCACGGCTTCGTCGGCGGCTCGCCGTTCTGGGTCAACCAGGCCGGCAGCCGGCCGATCGCCGGCACCTCCAATCCGCCGGGCACCCCGGCCTGGGGCAGCGCCTGGAAGAAGGCCACCGCCGACTACTACACCCACCAGGTGTCGATGGACGCCCACGGCGCCCACCAGTCCTACCGCGGTAACTACCTCGACCTCGACCCGGTGTACCGCGACGCCTACGGCCTGCCGCTGCTGCGCATGACCTTCGACTGGCAGGAAAACGACATCAAGATGAACCGCTTCATGGTCGAGAAGATGGGCAAGATCGCCGAGGCGATGAACCCCAAGGCCATCGCCCTGCTGGGCAAGAAGGTCGGCGAGCACTTCAATACCGCGTCCTACCAGACCACCCACCTCAACGGCGGTGCGATCATGGGCACCGACCCGAAGACCAGCGCCCTGAACCGCTACCTGCAGAGCTGGGACGTGCACAACGTGTTCGTCCCGGGCGCTTCGGCCTTCCCCCAGGGCCTGGGCTACAACCCGACCGGCCTGGTGGCCGCGTTGACCTACTGGTCGGCCCGCGCGATCCGCGAGCAGTACCTGAAGAACCCCGGCCCGCTGGTCCAGGCATAAGGAGCGATGACCATGAAAACCCTCGTTATCGCAACCCTGGCCCTGCTCGGCAGCGCTTCCCTCTGCGCCGCCGAAGCCGATCGTCAAGCCTTGATCGAGCAGGGCGAATACCTGGCCCGCGCCGGTGACTGCGTGGCCTGCCACACCGCCAAGGACGGCAAGCCGTTCGCTGGCGGGCTGCCGATGGAAACCCCGATCGGCACGATCTATTCCACCAACATCACCCCGGACAAGACCGGCATCGGCGAGTACAGCTTCGAGGACTTCGACAAGGCCGTGCGCCATGGCGTGGCCAAGAGCGGCAGCACCCTGTACCCGGCCATGCCCTACCCGTCCTATGCGCGGGTCAGCGACGCCGACATGCAGGCGCTGTATGCCTACTTCATGCAAGGCGTGGCGCCGGTGGCGCAGGACAACCGCGACAGCGACATTCCCTGGCCCCTGAGCATGCGTTGGCCGCTGGCGGGCTGGCGCTGGCTGTTCGCGCCGAGCGTGGCGGACCTGCAAGGCAAGGCCCCGGCGACCGCCGGTGCTGATCCGGTGGTCAGCCGCGGCGCCTACCTGGTGGAAGGCCTCGGCCACTGTGGCGCCTGCCACACGCCGCGGGCCCTGACCATGCAGGAGAAGGCCCTGAGCGCCAGCGAAGGCAGGCAGTTCCTGGCCGGCAGCGCACCGCTGGAGGGCTGGATCGCCAAGAGTCTGCGCGGCGATCACCAGGACGGCCTGGGCAGCTGGAGCGAGGCGCAGCTGGTGCAGTTCCTCAAGACCGGCCGTAGCGACCGCAGCGCGGTGTTCGGCGGCATGAGCGATGTGGTGGTGCACAGCATGCAGTACCTGTCCGACGAGGACCTGACGGCGATTGCCCGCTACCTCAAGTCGCTGCCGGCCAACGATCCGAACGATCGGCCGCATCAGTACGACAAGCAAGTGGCCGAGGCCCTGTGGAAAGGCGACGACAGCAAGCCGGGGGCGGCGGTGTATATCGACAACTGCGCGGCCTGCCACCGCACCGACGGCCATGGCTACACCCGGGTGTTCCCGGCGCTGGCGGGCAACCCGGTGCTGCAAAGCGCCGATGCCACCTCGTTGATCCACATCGTGCTCAAGGGCGGCACTCTGCCGGCTACCCAGACCGCGCCATCGACCTTCACCATGCCGGCCTTCGCCTGGCGCCTGTCGGACCAGGAGGTGGCCGATGTGGTCAACTTCATCCGCACCAGCTGGGGCAACCAGGGCTCCGAGGTGAAAGCTGCGGATGTGGCGGGGTTGCGCAAGGGCGACCTGCAGAGCACCTCGAATGACGACCTGGGCCAGGTGACGAAGCACAGCGGCGGCTGACCGGACAAGTCGCCAGGCGCGCGCTTCCAGCCTAACGGCGCTAGGCAGATCCACCGCGCTCCATTACTGTATATAAATACAGTAATGGAGCGCCTCCCATGTTCACCCCCCTGCCCCCGCGCGGCCGTGGCACCGCGACCAACCCGCACAACCGTTTTGCCCCCCGGCGCTCGGTGGCCTTCGACGACGGCTGGTACCAGGAAGCCCCGCTGACCCAAGGCACCGAGGTGCGCTTCGAGACGGCGAAATCCATCATCACCCGCAACAGTTCGCCGGACCTGCCCTTCGACCGCTCCATCAACCCCTATCGCGGTTGCGAGCACGGTTGCATCTACTGCTACGCGCGGCCCAGCCACGCCTATTGGGACCTGTCGCCGGGGCTGGACTTCGAAACCAAACTGATCGCCAAAAGCAACGCCGCGGCGATGCTGGAACAGCAGTTGTCCAAGCCCGGCTACCAGTGCGCACCGATCAACCTGGGCTCCAACACCGACCCCTACCAGCCCATCGAGCGCGAACAGCAGCTGACCCGTCGGATCCTGGAGGTGCTGCTGCGTTACCGGCATCCGGTGACCATCGTCACCAAGGGCTCGCTGATCCTGCGCGATCTCGATCTGTTGGCCGAGTTGGCCGAGCAGCGGCTGGTGGCGGTGATGATCAGCCTGACCACCCTGGACGACGAGCTCAAGCGCATCCTCGAACCCCGGGCGGCGGCGCCCAAGGCGCGCTTGCGGGCGATCCGGGTGCTGCGCGAGGCGGGGATTCCCGTGGGTGTGCTGTGTTCGCCGATGATTCCGATGATCAACGACAGCGAACTGGAAAGCCTGCTCGCCGAGGCCCATGCCGCGGGCGCGCAAAGCGCGGCCTACATGATGCTGCGCCTGCCCCTGGAAGTGGCGCCGCTGTTCGAGGAGTGGCTCAACGCCCACTATCCGCAGCGGGCGGCCCATGTCCTGAGCCTGATCCGCCAGTGTCGCGGCGGTGAACTCTACGACAGCCGTTTTGGGGCGCGGATGCGCGGCGAAGGCCCCTTCGCCGCCCTGCTGGCGCAACGCTTCGCCAAGGCCAGCAAGCGCCTGGGCCTGGATCGGCGGGAAGGCTACAACCTCGATTGCACGGCCTTCTGTCCACCGGGCGGGCAGATGTCGTTGCTGTAGGAAATATGACCTATGGTGCAGTAGTGTCGGCGTGCCTTGCTCCAGGCGCCGGTCGTCTTTGACCTCGCGGATAGTGGCGTTTTAGAGCGCCCCGTTCAGTTTGAGTTAAGTTTTTAAGGCTACTTTGTTCATCGAGCGACCCGCAGGTCGCGGTCGGCATTCTGGTTGTTTTTTAACCAATCGCTGGCGTCGTGCCGGATAACACTGGAAAATTCACCCAAGGGTCTGAGCGAGCATGGCCTGCGTAGCGCCGAAGGCGCCCAGCCACTTTTCGACAGAGCCGAATCCGTCAAAGAGGATGAATCATGAGTGACAAGGATAAACAGCCGTTGGCTGCGCCGGCTTCAGCGTCCACCGAGGCCGCCGAAAGCGCCGACGCAGCGCTGCAGATCATCGTCGACGGCTTTTTGCATTTTCATCACGAAGTCTTCCCGCAGCAGGAAGAACTGTTCAAGAAACTCGCCACGGCCCAGCGGCCACGGGCGATGTTCATTGCCTGCGCCGATTCGCGCATCGTTCCCGAGCTGATCACCCAGAGCGCCCCGGGCGACCTGTTCGTGACCCGCAACGTCGGTAACGTGGTTCCGCCTTACGGGCAGATGAACGGCGGCGTGTCCACGGCCATCGAATACGCGGTCATGGCGCTGGGCGTGCACCACATCATCGTCTGCGGCCATTCCGATTGTGGCGCCATGCGCGCGGTGCTCAACCCGCAGAGCCTGGAAAAGATGCCGACGGTCAAAGCCTGGCTGCGCCACGCCGAAGTGGCCAAGACCATGGTCCAGGACAATTGCGATTGCGCCGACGAAAGCGCCAGCATGCATGTGCTGACCGAAGAGAACGTCATCGCCCAGTTGCAGCATTTGCGCACCCACCCTTCGGTGGCCTCGCGCATGGCCAACGGCCAGTTGTTCATCCATGGCTGGGTGTACAACATCGAAACCAGCGAGATCAAAGCCTACGACGCGGACCAGGGATGTTTCCTGCCGCTGGACGGGCGCCATCCGATCCCTGTGGCGACGCCTAAAGCGCGCTTCTAAACCCTCCTAAATCCCTGTGTGGTTCAGCCATGACTGCCGTCAGCGCGGTCAGGCTTCGCCACGCCCTGAAGAAAGCTTCGGGAGAATCGTCATGCGTGCTGCACAACTGAAAGCGGTTTTGCCACGGGAGCTGCTGGCTTCCGTGGTGGTGTTCCTGGTGGCCCTGCCCTTGTGCATGGGCATTGCCATCGCGTCCGGTATGCCGCCGGCCAAGGGTCTGATCACCGGCATCATCGGTGGTCTGGTGGTGGGCTGGCTGGCCGGCTCGCCGTTGCAGGTCAGCGGCCCGGCGGCGGGGCTGGCGGTGCTGGTATTCGAGCTGGTGCGCCAGCACGGTATCGCCATGCTCGGGCCGATCCTGTTGCTGGCGGGCCTGCTGCAACTGGTGGCCGGGCGCCTGCGCCTGGGCTGCTGGTTTCGGGTCACGGCGCCAGCGGTGGTCTACGGCATGCTGGCCGGGATCGGGGTGCTGATCGTGCTCTCCCAGGTGCATGTGATGCTCGACGCCCAACCCCAGGCTTCCGGCCTGGACAATCTCGCTGGCTTCCCCGAGGCGGTGGCCCAGGCCCTGCCGAGCCTGGGCGGCGGCTTTGGCTGGCAGGCCGGTGTGCTTGGCCTGTCGACCATGGCCGTGATGTTCCTGTGGGAAAAACGGCGCCCGCATGCGCTGCGTTTCATCCCCGGCGCGCTGCTGGGGGTGGGCCTGGCGACCTTGGCCAGCCTGGCCCTGGCGCTGCAGGTGAAACGGGTCGAGGTGCCGGAAAACCTCGCTGAGGCGATCGACTGGCTGCGCCCGGCCGACCTGCTCAACCTGGCGGACCCGACGCTGTTGGTCGCGGCCTTTGCCGTGGCCTTTATCGCCAGCGCCGAAACCCTGCTGTCCGCCGCCGCGGTGGATCGCATGCACAGCGGCGCGCGCTCGGATTTCGACCGTGAACTGTCGGCGCAAGGGGTCGGCAATATGCTTTGCGGCCTGCTCGGCGCGCTGCCGATGACCGGGGTGATCGTGCGCAGCTCGGCCAACGTCCAGGCCGGTGCGACCACGCGGCTGTCGGCGATCTTCCACGGCCTGTGGTTGCTGGCCTTCGTGCTGTTGCTGTCCAGCGTGCTGCAAAGCATTCCGGTGGCCAGCCTGGCGGGCGTGCTGGTGTACACCGGATTCAAGCTGGTGGATCTCAAGTCCTTCCGCAAGCTGGGCCGTTATGGGCCGATGCCGATGCTGACCTACGGTGTGACCGCGCTGGCGATAGTCCTCACCGACCTGTTGACCGGGGTGCTGATCGGTTTCGGCCTGACCCTGGTGAAGCTGGCCTGGGGCGCATCGCGGCTGAAGATCGGCCTGATCGACCTGCCGGCCGCAGGCGAAATGGAGCTGCGCCTGGTAGGCGCCGCGACCTTTCTCAAAGTGCCGGCCCTGACCCAGGCCCTGGGCGGCATTCCCCCGGGAACCACGGTGCATGTGCCGCTCAACCACCTGAGCTATATCGACCATGCCTGCCTGGAACTGCTCGAGGAATGGGGCCGGGCCAACGTGGCCAAGGGTTCGAAGCTGGTGATCGAGTCACGCGGACTGAGGCGCCGGCTGGAGGGGCGCCTGCACACCACAGTGGGCCTGAGCCGAGCATAAAGCTTCCGTAGGAGCACAGCTTGCGTGCGATGGGGGGCGCCACGGTCTGTCTATCAGACCGCGTCATCGTTCATCGCGGGCCAGTCGGATCGCCGCCCGCTCGCTCCTACAGGTCAAGCGGCGGGCTGGTCGAGCTCCAGCTCCACGCCCAGCTGGCGCGACAGGCACGGCCAGCGTTTCCAGGCGGCTTCGGTATCCGGGCTGTTGAGCTTTTCCCGATAGGCCTCGACCGATTCCAGGGCAAAGCTCTCTTCGTCCAGCATTGTGTCGACCGCATGGTGCACCGCTTCGTCCAGCTGGTTGGCGAAGGTCTCGCCGATCAACTGGTGGGCGATCAGGTTGGCGACCGTGGTATCCAGCGGGATCAGCGGCTGGCCGAAGTGCGTGATGTACAGGTCGTTGACCTCTTCCACCAGGCGGTGGGCCAGGTAGGCCTCGTCCAGCAGGCCGTCCAGGCCTTCGTGACCGGCCATGATGGCGGGCGGCTGGAGGAAGAACTGCTCGGCGATCTTCAGTACCGGCTTGATCTGCGATTCGATGCCGGCTTCGCGCGCGACTTCGTGGGCGGCGTCCAGCAGGTCGGGAACCTGGTCGATATAAGCTGCGACAAACCGGGTCATCACCCCTTGGGCGTCCACGTCGGGGAGCTGGATGGCGGGGTGCAGGTGCGGTAGCTGGGTTTCCAGCTGGCGGCGCAGATGGCCGGTGCCGGATTCGTGGTGGTGGGCTCGTTGGATCTGCTCGCGCAATGCGGCGGTGTTCATGAAAACTCCAGGAAACAAGGGCAATTTAATAGGGAAGACATAAGTTAGCGTGCTTACGAAAGCGCTTAAGACGCATTTTTCATAATCACGTCACAGTTAGACGTCGGGGTTATATCCCTGCACCGCCATTTGTCTCTCCATCCCTTTCCAGCCGTGGCCTATAAGGTCGCGGCGAACTGTCTCAGCGGATTTACGGGCCTGCGTTGCGAGGTAGAAGTCGCTGTCTATACTCGGCTCTGTATGAAGTTAGCTGATGACGCCCGACTGCATGTGCAGCGAGGCTCGGCGGTTTAAGTTCGCAGTCTAGGCAGCCGCTCCCTTGCCGCAGGTGAAAGCCGGCGGGATAACAAGAACGATAAGGGGAACCCGCAATGATGCGACATCCACAAGTCTGGATGGGACTCCTGTTGTGGTCGGTATTCAGTCAGGCGCACGGCGCCTGGACCGTGAATATGACGCCTGGAGCGACTGATATAAGTCACGCGGTATTCGACCTGCACATGACCATCTTCTGGATCTGTGTGGTGATCGGCGTCCTCGTCTTCGGCGCCATGTTCTGGTCGATGATCGTCCACCGCCGCTCCACCGGCCAGGTGGCCGCCAAATTCCATGAAAGCACCACGGTCGAGATCCTCTGGACGGTAGTGCCGTTCGTGATCCTGGTCGTCATGGCCATCCCCGCCACTGCGACCCTGATCAAGATGTACGACACCAGTGAGCCGGATGTGGACATCCAGATCACCGGCTACCAATGGAAGTGGCACTACAAGTACCTGGGCCAGGACGTCGAATTCTTCAGCAACCTGACCACCCCTGCCGAACAGATCCATAACCAGAGCGCCAAGGGCGAACATTACCTGCTGGAAGTCGATCAGCCGCTGGTGCTGCCGATCGGTGCCAAGGTGCGCTTCCTGGTGACTTCCGCCGACGTCATCCACTCCTGGTGGGTGCCGGCCTTCGCGGTGAAGCGCGATGCCATTCCCGGTTTCGTCAACGAGGCCTGGACCCGGGTCGACAAGCCCGGCCTGTATCGCGGCCAGTGCGCCGAACTGTGCGGCAAGGACCACGGCTTCATGCCGATCGTGGTCGACGTGAAGACCCAGGCCGACTACGACACCTGGCTGGGCGAACGCAAGGCCGAAGCGCTCAAGGTCAAGGAGCTGACCAGCAAGGAATGGACCCTCGAAGAACTGGTGGCCCGTGGCGACAAGATCTACCACACCACCTGCGTGTCTTGTCACCAGGCCGAAGGCCAGGGCCTGCCGCCGATGTTCCCGGCGCTCAAGGGGTCGAAGATCGCCACCGGTCCCAAGGAAGGTCACTTGAACCTCGTCTTCCACGGCAAGCCCGGCACCGCCATGGCGGCCTTCGGCAAGCAGCTGTCGGAAGTCGACCTGGCGGCGGTGATCACCTACGAACGTAACGCCTGGGGCAACAACAAGGGCGACATGGTGACGCCCAAGGATGTCCTGGCTCTGAAACAGGCGGAAAGCAAATGACCCGGTCCATTGCGTGTTCCCGGAACCCGTCGCGGCGCGCGGCCGCCAATCGTCCAGCCCACTCGTTTGCAGGAGACAGGCCATGAACGCTGTGAGCGATGAACACGGTCATGCCGTCGTCGGCGACCACAACCACACCCATGGTCCGGCCAAGGGCCTGATGCGTTGGGTGCTGACCACCAACCACAAGGACATCGGCACCCTGTACCTGTGGTTCGCCTTCACCATGTTCCTGCTCGGCGGCTCGTTCGCCATGGTGATCCGCGCCGAGCTGTTCCAGCCCGGCCTGCAGATCGTGCAGCCGGAGTTCTTCAACCAGATGACCACCATGCACGGCCTGGTCATGGTCTTCGGCGCGGTGATGCCGGCCTTCGTCGGCCTGGCCAACTGGATGATCCCGCTGATGATCGGCGCGCCGGACATGGCCCTGCCGCGGATGAACAACTTCAGCTTCTGGCTGCTGCCGGCGGCGTTCCTGCTGCTGGTCTCGACCCTGCTCATGCCCGGCGGCGGACCGAACTTCGGCTGGACCTTCTACGCCCCGCTGTCCACCACCTACGCGCCGGAAAGCGTGACCTTCTTCATCTTCGCCATCCACCTGATGGGGATCAGCTCGATCATGGGCGCGATCAACGTGATCGCCACCATCCTCAACCTGCGCGCCCCCGGCATGACCCTGATGAAGATGCCGCTGTTCGTCTGGACCTGGCTGATCACCGCGTTCCTGCTGATCGCGGTGATGCCGGTGCTGGCTGGCGTGGTGACCATGATGCTGATGGACATCCACTTCGGCACCAGCTTCTTCAGTGCCGCCGGCGGCGGTGACCCGGTCTTGTTCCAGCACGTGTTCTGGTTCTTCGGCCACCCCGAGGTGTACATCATGATCCTGCCGGCCTTCGGCGCCGTCAGCGCGATCATCCCGGCCTTCTCGCGCAAGCCGCTGTTCGGCTACACCTCGATGGTCTACGCCACGGCGAGTATCGCCTTCCTGTCGTTCATCGTCTGGGCGCACCACATGTTCGTGGTGGGCATTCCGCTGGTGGGCGAGCTGTTCTTCATGTACGCCACGATGCTTATCGCGGTGCCGACCGGGGTCAAGGTGTTCAACTGGGTCAGCACCATGTGGCAGGGCTCGCTGACCTTCGAGACGCCGATGCTGTTCGCCGTGGCCTTTGTGATCCTGTTCACCATCGGCGGTTTCTCCGGGCTGATGCTGGCCATCGCCCCGGCGGACTTCCAGTACCAGGACACCTATTTCGTGGTCGCGCACTTCCACTATGTGCTGGTGCCGGGGGCGATCTTCGGCATCTTCGCCTCGGCCTATTACTGGCTGCCGAAGTGGACCGGGCACATGTACGACGAAACCCTGGGCAAGCTGCACTTCTGGCTGTCCTTCATCGGCATGAACATGGCGTTCTTCCCGATGCACTTCGTTGGCCTGGCGGGCATGCCACGGCGGATTCCGGACTACAACCTGCAGTTCGCCGATTTCAACATGGTGTCGTCCATCGGCGCGTTCACCTTCGGCGCGACGCAGATCTTCTTCCTGTTCATCGTCATCAAGTGCATCCGTGGCGGCGCACCCGCGCCCGACAAACCTTGGGACGGCGCCGAAGGGCTGGAGTGGAGCGTGCCGTCGCCGGCCCCGTACCACACCTTCGTCACGCCGCCGGAAGTGAAATGAACCGTTCGCCACTCATTCCTGCAGGGAGGTGCTGACATGGCCGAAGTTTCGATGAAGAAGCTGGTCACCCGCCTGCTGCTGGTGGTGGCCGCGATGTTCGTCTTCGGTTTTGCCCTGGTGCCGATCTACGACGTGATGTGCAAGGCGCTGGGCATCAACGGCAAGACCGGCGGGCAGTATTCCGGCGAACAGCAGGTCGACACCTCGCGCCAGGTGCGCGTGCAGTTCCTGTCGACCAACGCCATCGACATGGTCTGGGAGTTCTATCCCAAGGCCGACGACATCGTGGTCAACCCCGGGGCGGTGAACGAGATGATCTTCATCGCGCGCAACCCCAGCGATCGTCCGATGAGCGCCCAGGCGATCCCGAGCATCTCGCCAAGCACCGCCGCGATGTATTTCCACAAGACCGAATGTTTCTGCTTCACCCAGCAAGTGCTGCAGCCCGGTCAGCAGATCGAGATGCCGGTACGTTTCATCGTTGACCGCGACATGCCCAAGGATGTGAAGCACCTGACGCTGGCTTACACGCTGTTCGATATCACCGCGCGTCACCCACCGGTGGCCGTGAGCACCCACACCGGCGGTTAAGACGTTCAAGCGTGCCCGATAAGGAGAACGACACATGGCAACTCATGAGCATTATTACGTTCCCGCCCAGAGCAAGTGGCCGATCATCGCCACGGCGGGGCTGTTCGTGACCGTGTTCGGCCTGGCCACCTGGTTCAACGACCTCAAGGCCGCGCGCCTGGAATCCCATGGCCCGCTGATCTTCTTCGTCGGCGGCCTGCTGCTGGCCTACATGCTGTTCGGCTGGTTCGGCGCGGTGATCAAGGAAAGCCGCGCCGGCCTGTACAGCGCCCAGCTGGATCGCTCGTTCCGCTGGGGCATGAGCTGGTTCATCTTTTCCGAAGTGATGTTCTTCCTCGCCTTCTTCGGCGCCCTGTTCTACGTGCGCAATATCGCCGGCCCGGCCCTGGGCGGCGAAGGCAGCAAGGGGGTCGCCCATATGCTGTGGCCGAACTTCGAGTTCGTCTGGCCGTTGCTCCAGAACCCCGACTCGAAGCTGTTCCCGCCGCCCAAGGAAGTCATCAGCCCCTGGGGCCTGCCGTTGCTCAATACCGTGCTGCTGGTGAGCTCCAGCGTCACCGTGACCATCGCCCACCACGCCCTGAAGAACGGCCATCGCGGCGCGCTGAAAATCTGGCTGGCGATCACCGTGCTGCTGGGCGCGGCCTTCCTCGGCTTCCAGGCCAAGGAATACCTGCATGCCTATCATGAACTGGGGCTGACCCTGGGCTCGGGCATCTACGGCGCCACCTTCTTCATGCTCACCGGCTTCCACGGCGCCCACGTGACCGTCGGCACGCTGATCCTGTTCGTGATGCTGATGCGCATCCTCAAGGGGCACTTCGATGCCGAGCATCAGTTCGGTTTCGAAGCGGCCAGTTGGTACTGGCACTTCGTCGATGTGGTGTGGATCGGCTTGTTCACCTTCGTTTACGTGCTCTGAGCGCGCCGTCACCAGGGGGCGTGCGACACCAGCTGGCCGCTGAAGAAGCCCCAGGCGATCAGGCCGACGGTGATCGCGGCCAGACACACACGAACGGTCAGCGACCTGAGCAGGCGATGGGAGCTGCTGTCGTCCTTGACCAGAAAGAACAGGCCGCTGAACAGGCTGACGAGCGTGGCGATCAGCATCAGGACGATGGCCGCTTTAAGCATGGTGGGCTCCGGGAGAAACGCGATGCGCTTGAGTATAGCCAGCCGATTTCGCCACTTTCAGGCGCTGCCATGAACGGCTTTCGCCCGGGCGTGGTGCCGACGCTGGTGGTGCTGGCGCTGCTGCCGGTGCTGGTGGCGCTCGGCTTCTGGCAACTGGGCCGGGGCGAACAGAAACGCGAACTGCTGGCCAGTTACGCCGAGCGGCGGGTCGCCGAGCCGCTGAGCGTGGATGAGCTGGAGGCTACCGCCGATCCGGCGTTTCGCCGGGTGCGGCTGCACGGCCGGCTGGATGCGGCCCATAGCCTGCTGCTGGATAACCGCACGCACGCAGGCAAGGTTGGGGTCGAGCTGCTGCAACCCTTTCTCGACCAGGCCAGCGGCCAGTGGCTGCTGCTCAATCGCGGCTGGTTGCCCTGGCCGGACCGGCGCACGCCACCGGTGTTCAGCACCTCCGAGCAGACGCTGGACCTCGATGCCTGGGTCTATGTCGCCCCCGGCGCGACCTTCCAGTTGCACGCCGATCCGCGCACTGCCCAGTGGCCGCGGCTGGTGACGACGGTCGACCCGGCCCGGCTCTGGGGCGACCTGGGGCGCAGCGGTTTTGCCCATGAACTGCGCCAGGAACGCGGCCCGGGCGCCTACCTGACCGAATGGCCGGTGGTGGCCATGGGGCCGGAAAAACATTTGGGCTACGCCGTGCAGTGGTTCGCCATGGCGCTGGCCCTGTGCGCTTTGTACCTCTATTTCGGATGGCATAACGCAAGGGAGAAACACCATGGGAGCGGCCATGAATCCACCCAACATGTCTGAGGCCCGGGCGCCGCACAACCAGCGCCGCGGACGCTGGCAGTTGCTGCTGATCCTGGCCATGGTAATCGGCCCGATGCTCCTCGCCACCGGCATGTACAAGCTGCAGTTCTGGGTGCCGCAAAGCCGCACCTACCACGGCGAGCTGATCGGCAATGGCCAGACCCGCGCCGACATCGGGGTCCGGGCCGACGCGGCGACCTGGCAGCTGCTGGTCACCGCGCCCCGGGAGTGCGCCGTGGATTGCCAGCAACTGGTGTACCTAGCGCGGCAGATTCAGATCGCCCTGGGGCGCGATGCCTCCCGGGCCAGCCACGCCCTGGCCGTCGCCCAGCCGCTGGGGGACGAATACGCCGCCCGGCTGCAGCGCGAGTACCCGCAATTGCAACGCTACCCGCTGGACCCGTCGACCTTCGCCAGGGGCGCCAACGACCTGGGCGCGCCGCAGCTGTGGATCGTCGATCCCCACGGCAACCTGGTGCTGCGCTACGACGCCGGGGTCAAGGGCAAGGACCTGCTCGACGACCTGCGCCATCTGCTGAAACTGTCGAACATCGGATAAGGGCATCGTCATGGCCAAACCTGGATTTCGCCTCGCCTTGTTCGCCACCTTGCTGGCCCTGATCGTGGTGCTGCTCGGTGCCTACACCCGGCTGACCCACGCCGGCCTCGGCTGCCCGGATTGGCCGGGTTGCTATGGCTTCATCAGCGTGCCGAACAGCGAAGCCCAGCTGGCCCACGCCGAGCGGCATTTCCCCGACACGCCGGTGGAAGCCCACAAAGGCTGGAACGAGATGATCCACCGCTACTTCGCCGGCACCCTGGGTCTGCTGATCGTGCTGCTGGCGGCGAGGTCCTGGACCCATCGACAGCATCCCGGGCAGCCGCTGAAGCTGCCGTTGTTCCTGCTCTCGGTGGTGCTGGCCCAGGCCTTGTTCGGCATGTGGACGGTGACCCTCAAGCTGTGGCCGCAGGTGGTCACCGCGCATCTATTGGGAGGCTTCGCCACCCTGAGCCTGCTGTTCTTGCTGACGCTGCGCCTGTCCGGAGTACTGCCGGCGCTGGTCGTGCCGCGGCGCCTGCAATACTGGGCCACGGCCGGGCTGGTGCTGGTGATCGGGCAGATCGCCCTGGGCGGCTGGGTCAGCTCCAACTATGCGGCGGTGGCCTGCCTCGACCTGCCGACCTGCCACGGCCAATGGTGGCCGGCGGCGGATTTCGCCAACGGGTTTCACCTGACCCAGCATATCGGCCCCAACTACCTGGGCGGGCAGCTCGACAGCGACGCCCGCACGGCCATCCACCTGACCCACCGCCTCGGCGCGCTGCTGGTGACCCTGGTGCTGCTCGGCCTGGCCTGGCAACTGAAGCACGTGGGCATGACCCGCCTGGCCGGCCTGGTGCTGGTGGCGCTGGCGGCGCAGATCGGCCTCGGTGTCAGCAACGTGCTGTTCCACCTGCCGCTGCCGGTGGCCGTGGCCCACAACGCCGGCGGCGCGGTGCTGCTGCTGACCCTGGTGCTGGTCAACTATCACGCCCGCACCAGCCTGGTTCGCTCTCGTTCGCGCCTGCCGCTGGGCTGGCGCCTGAGCCCGCGTAAACACGCCGCCGGGCCCATCACCCTGAAAGGAGAAATGCCATGGCGACTCTGATCGGTGAGCGCCCCCGTCGGGCGATCTGGCGCGACTACCTGGAACTGACCAAGCCCAAGGTGGTGGTGCTGATGCTCATCACCTCGCTGGTGGGCATGTTCCTCGCCACCCGCGCCGGGGTGCCGTGGACGGTGCTGGTGTTCGGCAACCTGGGCATCGCCCTGTGCGCCGGGGCGGCCGCGGCAGTGAACCATGTGGTGGACCGGCGGATCGACGCAGTCATGGCGCGCACGCACAAACGGCCATTGGCCGAGGGCCGGGTATCGCCGCTGCCGGCGCTGGGGTTCGCCCTGCTGCTGGCGATCGTCGGGCAAGCCTTGCTGCTGACCTTCACCAACCCGTTGACCGCCTGGCTGACCCTGGCGTCGCTGCTCGGGTATGCGGTGATCTACACCGGCTTCCTCAAGCGCGCGACGCCGCAGAACATCGTGATCGGCGGCCTGGCCGGCGCCGCGCCGCCGCTGCTGGGCTGGGTCGCGGCCACCGGGCATGTAACGGCCGAACCGTTGCTGCTGGTGCTGATCATCTTCGCCTGGACCCCGCCGCACTTCTGGGCCCTGGCCATTCACCGCAAGGAGGAATACGCCAAGGCCGATATCCCGATGCTGCCGGTGACCCACGGCGAGCACTACACCAAGGTGCATATCCTGCTGTACACCGGGGTCTTGCTGGCGGTCAGCCTGCTGCCCTATGCGATCCACATGAGCGGCATGCTGTACCTGGTCTGTGCCCTTGGCCTGGGTGCGCGCTTTCTGCAATGGGCCTGGGTGCTGTACCGTGGCAGTCGGCCGCACGCGGCGATCGACACCTTCAAGTACTCTATTTACTACTTGTTCCTGCTGTTCATCGCCCTGCTCGTAGACCACTACCTATTGTTGAACCTATGACTCGAACTCAGAAAACCGTCTTTATCCTTGTGGCGCTGGTGGCCCTGGTGCTGGGGCTCACTGTCAATAAAGTGCTGACCGGCAAGAACCAGGGAGACCCCACCGCGCTGATCGATGCCGGAATCATCCTGCTGCCCCAGAGCCGCAACCTGCCGGACGTGAAAATGACCGACCAGGAAGGCCAGCCCGTGGCGCTCAACGAGCTGAAGGGCAAATGGAGCCTGCTGTTCTTCGGCTACACCTTCTGCCCGGACATCTGCCCAACCACCCTCGCCCAGCTGCGCCAGATCAAGAGCGAGCTGCCCAAGGAGGCGCTGGACAAGCTGCAGGTGGTGCTGGTCAGCGTCGACCCGAACCGCGATACGCCGCAGCAGCTCAAGCAGTACCTGAGCTACTTCGACAAGGACTTCCAGGGCCTGACCGCGACCTCGGTGGCGGACGTGCAGAAGCTCGCCAATGCGGTGAGCATCCCCTTCATCCCGGCGGATACCAGCAAGCCCAACTACACCGTCGACCACAGCGGCAACCTCGCGGTGATCGGCCCGGACGGTACCCAGCGCGGCTTTATCCGTGCGCCGCTGAACAACCAGAAGCTGGTGGCCCAGTTGCCGGTGATGTTGCAGCGCCAATAACCCGGGAATACCGCGTTAGCGTTCATCGCGGTACGAGCTTTTGTAGGAGCACAGCTGGCGTGCGATGAAAGCACCGCAGTCTGTCTGAAACGAAACGGGGCGCCCTGAGGCGCCCCGTTTGTATTTCGGCGATCGATCAGAACGCCGGCACTACCGCGCCTTTGTACTTCTCGAGAATGAACTGCTTCACTTCCGGGCTGTGCAGGGCGGCAACCAGTTTCTTCATGGCGTCCGACTCCTTGTCGTCAGGACGGGCCACCAGGATGTTCACGTAAGGCGAGTCCTTGCCTTCGATCACCAGCGCGTCCTTGGACGGGTCCAGCTTGGCTTCCAGGGCGTAGTTGGTGTTGATCAGCGCCAGGTCGACCTGGGTCAGCACGCGCGGGATGGTCGCGGCTTCCAGCTCACGGAACTTCAGGCCCTTGGTGTTCTCGCTGATGTCCTTGACCGTGGACAGGATGTTGTTGGCGTCCTTGAGCTTGATCACCCCGGCCTTGGCCAGCAGCAGCAAGGCGCGGCCGCCGTTGGTGGCGTCGTTGGGGATCACCACGGTGGCGCCGCCTGGCAGTTCGTCGAGCTTCTTGAATTTGTTGGAGTAGGCGCCCAGCGGCTCCAGGTGCACGCCGGCGACGTTCACCAGGTGGGTGCCCTTGGCTTTGTTGAACTCATCGAGGTACGGCTGGTGCTGGAAGAAGTTGGCGTCCAGGCGCTTTTCGGCCACCTGCACGTTTGGCTGGACGTAGTCGGTGAAGACCTTGACCTTCAGGTCCACGCCTTCCTTGGCCAGTGCCGGCTTCACGAATTCGAGGATCTCGGCGTGGGGCACCGGAGTGGCGGCCACGGTCAGGGTGTCGGCGGCGTGCGCGGAAAACGCGGCAACGGCGGCGAAAGCGACGAGTAGTTTTTTCATCCAGCTAGCTCCTTGTGAGGCGTCCGGTGCCGGACGCCTGCCGGCCAGGGCCGACTTATTTTCGGGAAAAGTGCACCACCAGCTTGTCGCCGACGGTTTGCAGAACTTGAACCAGCACCAGCAACAGCACCACGGTGACCACCATCACATCGGTCTGGAAGCGCTGGTAGCCGAAGCGGATGGCCAGGTCGCCGAGACCGCCCGCGCCGACCACGCCCGCCATGGCAGTGTAGGAAACCAGGGTAATCGCGGTCACGGTAATGGCCGCGAAGATGCCCGGACGGGCTTCCGGCAGCAAGGCGTTGGTGATGATCTGCCGGGTCGTCGCGCCCATGGACTGGGTAGCTTCGATGATGCCGCGGTCCACTTCGCGCAGGGCGGTTTCCACCAGGCGGGCGAAGAACGGCGTGGCGCCGACCACCAGCGGCGGGATCGCCCCGGCGACACCCAGGGAGGTGCCGGTGATGAGCACGGTGAACGGGATCATCACGATCAGCAGGATGATGAACGGCAGCGAGCGCAGGATGTTCACCAGCAGCGACAGCAGGGCGTAGAGCCCCTTCTGCTCCAGCAGCTGGCGCGGGCTGCAGAGAAACAGCAGCACGCCCAGGGGCAGGCCCAGCAGCACGGTGAACAGCAGCGAACCGCCGAGCATCAGCAGGGTGTCGCCGGTGGCCAGCCAGATTTCGTACCAGTCGATATTGGCGAAGAAACTTGTCAGCAGTTCCATTAGCGCAGCACCTCCATGTGGACATCCGCCGCAGTGAAGTGGGCGAAGGCCGCCTCCATGTCACCGCCGGTGATGGCCAGGGTCAGTTGCCCGTAAGGGACGTCTTTGATGCGGTCGATACGGCCGGCGAGGATGCTGTAGTCCACCCCCGTCTCGCGGGCGACGGTGCCCAGCAGTGGCGCGTAGGTGGCATCGCCCTGGAAGGTCAGGCGCACGATGCGGCCTGGCACGTGGGCGAAGTCGTCGCGCTGTTCGCTTTCGTCGATCTGCTCGTCTTCCTGGACGAAGCGCTTGGTGGTCGGGTGCTTGGGGTGCAGGAACACCTCGGCCACCGGGCCCTGTTCGACTATCACCCCGGCATCCATCACCGCCACCTGGTCGCAGACGCGACGGATCACGTCCATCTCATGGGTGATCAGCACGATGGTCAGGTTCAGTTCGCGGTTGATCTCGGCCAGCAGTTGCAGGACCGACGCGGTGGTCTGCGGGTCCAGGGCGCTGGTGGCTTCGTCGCAGAGCAGGATCTTCGGCTTGGTCGCCAGGGCGCGGGCGATGCCGACGCGCTGTTTCTGGCCGCCGGACAGCTGGGCCGGGTACTTCTTCGCATGGTCGGCCAGGCCGACTCGGGCCAGCAGCTCGGTCACGCGCCGGTCGATCTCGCTGCGCGACAGCTCGCCGGCCAGGGTCAGCGGCAGCGCCACGTTGTCGGCCACAGTCTTGGAGGCCAGCAGGTTGAAGTGCTGGAAGATCATCCCGACCTGCTGCCGGAAGCGGCGCAGGCCGTTGGCGTCCAGGGCGGTGATTTCTTCGTCGTCGACGATGATCTTGCCGCCGCTGGGGTTTTCCAGGCGGTTGATCAGGCGCAGCAGGGTACTTTTACCCGCGCCGGAATGACCGATCAGGCCGAATACCTGGCCATTCTCGACCCGCAGATTGGTCGAATGCAGCGCGGGAATATCCCTACCGGCGACCCGGTAGGTTTTATGGACGTTTTGAAACTCGATCACGTAGCGAACCTTGTGGGGCGCGTTAGAAAAGGATCAGCGGTTAGCCGGGCGCGCATTTTAGCCTGTCCGTATAGAGGTTCTTAGCATTTATTTTGTATTCATCCTTCGATTTGGCAATAACGCGATCGAAGGTCATGAAAAAGAAACAGTGCCCAAAGGCCAAGGTATTTCTGGCCTGATGCTTCTGTAGGAGCACAGCTTGCGTGCGAGAGGCTATCTGAAACACCGCGTTATCGTTTATCGCGGGCAAGCCTCGCTCCTACAGGAGCGGGCTTGCTGTGTCGGGGTTACTGAGGCTTGCGCGGGCTCAGCACCATCTGAGCCGGCACATGGCGCAGGATCTGTCGTTCGATCTGCGGGTCGAACTGTGCGTCGAGCTTCTGCACCCGCTTGCTCAGCAGGGTCTTCAGCCAGGGGTAATCCTCGGTGCGTGGGGCCTGGATGCTCACGTCGCACTGGTAATTCACCACATCGGCGGCGATCGCATCGAGTTGCCGGCGCAGTTGCTTGATATCCCGCAGGTTCAGCACAACGGTGGTGCTTTGCGCGGCTGGGTCGATCAGCTTGGCCGCGGGCTTGGCTTCGGCGGCCTTGAGCGCGGCTTCGGCTTTTTCCAGCTCGGCTTTACGGGCCTGGGTAATGGCGCCGTTGACACCACCGGTCAGGGCCGGCGCCTTGGGCATCAGCGCGCGGGCGCGGCTCAGGGCCGTGGCGGCGGCGTTGACATCGCCTTTCTGCAGCACGATCTGGCTGCGCTGCAGGTAGGCCTCGGCCAACTGGCGCTGGTATTGCTCGAGCTGCGGGTCGTTGGGCGACTGGGCTTGCAAGGCGCTCAGCTGGTCTTCGGCGGTGGCCAGTTCGCTGCTGGCGATACTTTGTTGCAGCTGTGCGATGGCCGTGGCCCGGGCATCGGGGGCTTCGACCGGCGGGGTGCTCTGGCAGGCACCCAGCAGCAGGGAAAATGCGACAAGGAGCAGATAACGGGAGGCGAACGGCTTCATTCCTGCGACTCTCTAATTGCGCAAAAAGCGAGCAAGTCTACACCCCTCGACGGGGCAGAACAAAACTCAGCAGAAACAAGGCGGCGGCCGTGACCACGATCGACGGCCCCGCCGGGGTGTCCTTGAACCAGGACAACGCCAGCCCGCCAGCGACCGCGAGCATGCCCAGCAGGCTCGCGCCCAGGGCCATCTGTTCCGGGGAGCGGGCGTGACGTTGCGCCGCAGCCGCCGGGATAATCAGCAGCGAAGTGATCAGCAATACTCCGACGATCTTCATCGCCACCGCGATCACCACCGCGATCAGCAGCATCAAGGTCATGCGCAACGACGCCACCGGCAGGCCTTCGACCTTGGCCAGTTCTTCGTGCACAGTGATCGCCAGCAAGGGCCGCCACAGGGCCACCAACAGCAACAGAACCGCGGCGCTGCCGCCGAGAATCCACGCCAGGTCGCCAGGGCTGATCGCCAGCAGGTCGCCGAACAGATAGGCCATCAGGTCGATCCGCACGTCATGCATGAAGCTTAGTACCACCAGCCCGAGGGAGAGCGTGCTGGGGGCGAGAATCCCCAGCAGCGTGTCGGACGCCAGCGGCTGGCGCTGTTGCAGGGTGACCAGCAGCACCGCCAGCAGCAGGCAGCCGACGGTCACCGCCACCGCCGGGCTGACATCCAGCAGGAAGCCCAGGGCCACGCCGAGCAGCGCGGCATGGGACAGGGTGTCGCCGAAATAGGCCATGCGCCGCCAGACCACGAAGGAGCCCAGGGGGCCTGCTACCAGCGCCAGGGCCAGACCTGCGAGCAGGGCGTAGAACAGAAAATCAGCCATGCTTGCAGCCATCTCCGTGAACATGAACGTGGCCGGCCGCGGCCCTGGTGACGACCGAGCCGTGCAGGTCGTGGGCGTGGTCGTGATGGTGGTGGTAGATCGCCAGGCTGGGCGCGTTCTGGCCGAACAGCTCGACGAAGGCCGGGTCGCCGCTGACCTGTTCCGGGTGGCCGGAGCAGCACACGTGGCGATTGAGGCAGACCACCTGGTCGGTGGTGCTCATCACCAGGTGCAGGTCGTGGGACACCATCAGCACGCCGCAGCCATGACGGTCGCGCAAACGGGTGATCAGGCTGTACAGCTCGGCCTGGCCGGCGACGTCCACGCCTTGCACCGGTTCGTCGAGTACCAGCAATTCCGGTTCGCGCAGCAGGGCGCGGGCCAGCAGCACGCGCTGCATTTCCCCGCCGGACACGCTTTGCACCGGGCTGTCGATCACCTGTTCGGCGCCGACTTCCTTCAGCGCGGCGAGGGCCGCCGTGCGGTCCACGCCCGGCACCAGGCGCAGGAAGCGCAGTACCGACAACGGCAAGGTTGGGTCGACATGCAGCTTCTGCGGCATATAGCCGATCCGCAGCTTCGGCTTGCGCCAGACGCTGCCGCTGTTGGGCTTGAGCAAGCCGAGCACGGCGCGTACCAGGGTGGTCTTGCCGGCGCCGTTGGGGCCGATCAGGGTGACGATCTGCCCCGGCTCGACGCTGAGCTGGATATTGTCCAGCACGCTCTGCCCGGCGAAGGTCACCGCGACCTGATCGAGGCGGATCAAGGCAGTGCTCATCAAGCCCCCTGGCAACCCGAGCAGAGACCGACCACTTCGACGGTCTGGCCTTCGACGACGAAGCCGACGTCGCGGGCGCTGCTGACGATCGCGTCGCTGATGGATTTCTGTTCGAGTTCGATGGCAGCGTGGCAGACGCGGCAGATCAGGAACTGGCCCTGGTGCGCGTGCTCCGGATGGTTGCAGCCGACGAAGGAGTTGAGCGAGGCGATGCGGTGGACCAGGCCGTTTTCCAGGAGGAAATCCAGGGCGCGGTACACGGTGGGCGGCGCGGCGCGGCGCCCGTCCTGCTCGCTGAGCACGGCGAGGATGTCGTAGGCGCCCAGCGGCTTGTGGCTTTGCCAGACCAGTTCCAGCACCCGCCGCCGCAGAGCGGTCAGGCGCAGGCCTTGGCGTGCGCACAGGACATCGGCCTCGGACAGCGCGCTGTGCACGCAGTGGGAGTGGTCATGGGGGCGACTGGCGAGGGGTGTTTTCATGAGCGGCGACGATAATGGTGAGAGACGTTATTATGTTACCCGTTCTTGCCTCTTCGAGTGGTCATCGTGTCCCGACTTTTTGCTCTTTTTGTCGCTTTTATCACCGGTTTGTTCGTGATTGGCCCGGCCCAGGCCGAAGTCCGGGTCTTGACCAGCATCAAGCCCCTGCAATTGATCGCCGCTGCCGTCCAGGATGGCATTGCCATTCCCGAGGTCCTGCTGCCGCCGGGCGCCTCGCCGCACAACTATGCGTTGCGCCCTTCCGACGTGCGTAAGGTGCAGTCGGTGGACTTGCTGTACTGGATCGGCCCGGACATGGAGGGCTTCCTGCCACGGGTGCTCAAGGGGCGCACGCTGCCGTCGCTGGCGGTGCAGGACCTGCCGGGCCTGAAACTCCGGCGCTTCGCCGAAGATAGCCACTCCCACGCCGAAGAAGCCGACGAGCATGACCACGATCACCGCCCGGGCAGCCTCGATGCGCACCTCTGGCTGTCGCCGGTCAACGCGCGGATCATCGCCGAGCGCATGGCCGCCGACCTGAGCGCGGCGGACCCGGCCAACGCCGCGCGTTACCGGAGCAACGCTGAGGCGTTCGACAAGCGCCTGGATGCCCTGGATGCCCGCTTGAAGGCCCGCCTGGCGCCGATCGCCGGCAAGCCTTACTTCGTTTTCCACGAAGCCTTCGATTACTTCGAGGACGCGTACGGCCTCAAGCATGCCGGCGTGTTCAGCGTGGCGGCCGAGGTGCAGCCGGGCGCGCAGCATGTCGCGGCGATGCGCAAGCGCCTGCAGGAAGTCGGCAAGACCTGTGTGTTCAGCGAGCCGCCCTTGCGCCCGCGCCTGGCCGAAACCCTGGTGGCGGGGCTGCCGGTGAAGTTGGCGGAGCTCGATGCGCTGGGCGGCTACACCCCGGCTGGCGCGCAGGGTTATGAACAGGTGCTGGAGAAGCTGGGCAACGATCTGGCGGGTTGCCTGGAATCGTTGTAAAGACTGCTGGTGCTATCGCGGGCAAGCCTCGCTCCTACGGGTTCAATGTGGCCCTGTAGGAGCGAGCGGGCGGTGATCCGACTTGCCCGCGATGCGTTCAGAGGGCGAACGGCAACGGCGCGCTGACCTGCTGACGCTGGGCCAGGCGCAGTTGGAACTCCATTGGATCGTGAATCAGCACGTCTTGTCCGGCGAAGGACTCGGCGGCGATCAGGCGCGACAGCCAGAAACGCACGCACGCCACCCGCAGCATGGTCGGCCACGTCTCGGCTTCGGCGGCGGTGAACGGACGCAGGGCCGCATAGGCACCCAGCAGGGCACGGGCCCGAGCGCCGTCGAGCTGGCCGTCGGCGTCGGAGCACCAATCGTTCAGGGCAATCGCCACGTCGTACAGCATCGGCCCGGAGCAGGCGTTGTAGAAGTCGATCAGCCCGGTCAGGTGCGTGCCTTCGAACATCGCGTTGTCGCGGAACAGGTCGGCATGGATATTGGCCCGGGGCAGCGCGAGGATTTTGCTCTTCTGCTCGGCGATTTCATCCAGGGCTCGTTGCAGCAGATCCCGTGCCTGGGCGTCGAGGTGAGACAGCATCTGCGTGCCTTCGGCCTGCATCCAGTCCAGTCCACGATCGGTCTTGCGCTTGATCATGTTGTCCTTGGTGGCCAGGTGCAGATGGGCCAGCAGCTCGCCGACCTGGGCGCAATGCTGGGCATTGGCGTCCTTGATGTGCTTGCCGGCCAGGCGCGGCTGCAGCAGCGCCGGCTTGCCCGCCAGTTCGCGCAGGGCCACGCCGTCGGTGGTGCGCAGCGCGTAAGGCACCGGCAGGTCGGCGTCGTGCAGCACGTCCAGCAGTTCGATGAAGAACGGCATTTCCTGGACCGGGCCACGCTCGACCAGGGTCAGGACGAACTCGCCCTGTTCCAGGCTGATGAAGAAGTTGGTGTTTTCGCTACCAGCGGCAATCCCCTGGAAGTCAAGCAGGCGGCCGAGCCCGTATGGGGCGAGAAAGGTTTCCAGCTCGGGCCGAGCCAGGGGCGTGAACACAGACATGGTTAAGAACTGCCAGTACGGGCGCCGCCGGCTGGCAGGCGCCGATTAAAGTTAAGAGCTACTTCCACTCAAATATTTTCCACGATGGAATCAGCATATCCGGCTGGTCCGAGCGGATGAAGTTGGCATCGGTACCGTCGGCGCGCACCAGAAAGTACGGCTTGCCACCTTTCGGGGTGACTTTGATGGCATACAGGAAGCCATTTTGCCGGTACTCCTGAATCGTCTTGTCGCCTTCGGTGCGGATGGTGACTTCCGGTTCCGGTGATGGCGCGTCCTGCGCCGCAATCACGCTCAATGGAGCGACTGCAATCAGGCTGGCCAGCAGCAAGCGATTTAGTGTGCGCATGATAACCTTGTCCCTTTGTCGTCAACGGTCCCGCTATTCTAGCGCCGGACCCGCCGAAAAGGTTGATCCTGCTCATGAGCCAAGCCCCCCTCGTCCTGGTGGACGGTTCGTCCTACCTGTACCGCGCCTTCCACGCGCTGCCACCCTTGACCACTTCCAAAGGCATGCCGACCGGTGCGGTCAAGGGCGTGCTGAACATGCTCAAGAGTCTGCGCAAGCAGTACCCGGACAGCCCGTTCGCCGTGGTGTTCGACGCCAAGGGCGGGACCTTCCGCGACGAAATGTATGCCGAGTACAAGGCCAATCGCCCGAGCATGCCCGACGACATGCGCGTACAGATCGAGCCGCTGCACGCCAGCGTGATCGCCCTGGGCTTTCCGCTGCTGTGCGTCGAAGGCGTCGAGGCGGACGACGTGATCGGCACCCTGGCCCGCAGCAGTGCGGCGGCCAACCGCCCGGTGGTGATCTCCACCGGCGACAAGGACATGGCGCAGTTGGTGGACGGGCACATTACGCTGGTCAACACCATGTCCGGTAGCAGCATGGACGTGGAGGGCGTGAAGGAGAAATTCGGCGTCGCTCCCGAGCAGATCATCGATTACCTGGCGCTGATGGGCGACTCCTCCGACAACATTCCGGGGGTGCCGGGCATCGGTCCCAAGACCGCTTCCGGCCTGCTGGTCGGCGTGAACGGCGGCCTGACCGAGCTGTATGCCCAGCTCGATATCGTGCCGAGCCTGCCGATCCGCGGGGCCAAGACCCTGCCGGCCAAGCTCGAAGAGCACAAGGAGATGGCGTTCCTCTCCTATCGGCTGGCGACCATCAAGGTCGACGTGCCGCTGGACATCGGGCTGGATGACCTGCATCTGGGCGAGCCGGATCGCGACAAGCTGGTCGAGCTCTACAGCCTGATGGAGTTCAAGAGCTGGCTCGACGAGCTGCAGCGCGATGCCAAGCGCCTCGAGCTGAGTGCTGCCGCGGCGTCTGAGCCGGTAGCCGATCTGCTGACGCAGGCCGAAGCCGAGGTTGCCGCGCCGGTCGCTGTTGAAGCGCAGTACGAGACCATCCTCGATCAGGGGCGCTTCGATGTCTGGCTGGAGAAGCTGAAGAGCGCCAAGCTGTTCGCCTTCGACACTGAAACCACGGGCATCGATGCCCAGCAGGCGCAGCTTGTGGGCTTGTCCTTCGCCGTGCAGGCCCACGAAGCGGCCTATATCCCGCTGACCCACTCCTACATCGGCGCGCCCGAACAACTGGATCGCGACACCGTCCTGCGGGCGCTGAAGCCGCTGCTGGAAGACCCGCACAAGCTCAAGGTCGGCCAGCACGCCAAGTTCGACATGAACATCCTGGCCAACTGCGCCATCGGCGGCGATCAAGCCAACGGTATCACGGTGCGCGGTGTCGCCTTCGACACCATGCTCGAGTCCTACGTGCTCAACTCCACGGCCACCCGGCATGACATGGACAGCCTGGCGCAGAAATACCTGGACTACACCACCGTGAGCTTCCAGGACATCGCCGGCAAGGGCGCCAAGCAGCTGACGTTCGACCAGATTGCCCTCGAACAGGCCGGACCTTATGCCGCCGAGGACGCCGATGTGACCCTGCGCCTGCATCAGGTGCTGCATGAGAAGCTGGCGGCGATCCCGAGCCTGGCCAGTGTGCTGAGCGATATCGAAATGCCGGTGGTGCCGGTGCTGGCGCGGATCGAGCGTCAGGGGGCGCTGGTGGATGCCGAGCTGCTGGGCGAGCAGAGCATCGAGCTGGGCAACAAGATGGTGGAGCTGGAGCGCGAGGCCTGCGAGATCGCTGGCGAAGAATTCAACCTGGGCTCGCCCAAGCAGCTGGGGGTGATTCTCTACGAGAAACTGGGCCTGCCGGTGCTGAAGAAGACCGCCAAGGGCCAGCCGTCCACCGCTGAAGAAGTGCTGGCCAGGCTGGCCGAGGACGACTATCCGCTGCCCAAGGTACTGATGCAGTACCGCTCCATGAGCAAGCTCAAGAGCACCTACACCGACCGCCTGCCGGAGCAGATCAACCCACGTACCGGGCGGATCCACACTTCTTACCACCAGGCGGTGGCCTCCACCGGGCGCCTGTCCTCCAGCGATCCGAACCTGCAGAACATCCCGGTGCGTACCGCTGAAGGCCGCCGCATCCGCCAGGCCTTCATCGCGCCGCCGGGCTACAAACTGCTGGCGGCGGACTATTCGCAGATCGAGCTGCGGATCATGGCGCACCTGTCCCGTGACGAAGGCTTGATGAATGCCTTCCGCAACAACCTCGACGTGCATACGGCCACGGCGGCCGAGGTGTTCAAGGTCGACCTCAAGGACGTCAGTTCCGACCAGCGCCGCAGCGCCAAGGCGATCAACTTCGGCCTGATCTACGGCATGGGCGCGCAGAAGCTCGGCAAGGACATCGGCGTCGACACCAAGACCGCCAAGGCCTATATCGACACCTACTTCGCCCGTTACCCCGGCGTGCGTGAATACATGGACCGCACCCGGGCCCAGGCCGCGGACCAGGGCTATGTGGAAACCCTGTTCGGGCGTCGCCTGTACCTGCCGGAGATCAACTCCAACAAGCCGCAGGAGCGCGCCGGTGCCGAGCGTACGGCGATCAACGCGCCGATGCAGGGCACCGCAGCCGACATCATCAAGAAAGCCATGGTGGCGGTGGATAACTGGTTGGCGACTTCAGGCCTGGATGCCAAGGTCATCCTGCAGGTGCACGACGAACTGGTGCTGGAAGTGCGCGAGGACCTGGTGGAGCAGGTGAGCAAGGAGATTCGTGGCTATATGAGCAATGCCGCGACCCTGGATGTGCCGCTGCTGGTCGAGGTCGGGGTGGGCAGCAACTGGGATGAGGCGCACTGAGGCCAGGAGGGTGTCGATTCTGCCGCGACATAGTGCCGCGGCAGAAATCGGCGCAGGGCTGTTAGTTCGAAAAATTTCATCGGCTATTGCCAATAGTTTTTGAAACCTGTCGGAACTTAATCGGGGCAAGCCCACTCAGAGTAACTGAATGGCTGGTGAAGCCCTTCGATGCTCCTATGTTGTGTTAAGTGTTGGCAGATATCTGGACCCCGCCCTAGCGGTCCGGAACTTGGACCCCGAACTTCCCCTCCCCATACGAAGTCCGGGGTTTTTTTTGCCCTAAAACTGCCTGTGGAATGACCATGCTGCGTTAAAAGCGCGGCCCGAAATGCTCATTTACAGCCAGTAAACTCCGCTTTCGGGCCGCGCTTTTGCCTTGCCTGATCATCCCACAGACAGTTTTACCTTCCTTTCTCAGGCCTCGGCTGCAGCGGCCTTGTCGGCCAGTTCCAGCCAGCCGGCCAGGACGGTGTAGGCCTCTTCCAGGCCCATGCGCTTGGGGGCCGAGAACAGTTGGATGGTGACGTTGTCGCCCCAGCCTTTACGGATTTGCGACTGCACCTTGAGCAGGGTGTTCTTGGCCGCGCCGTAGGTCAGCTTGTCGGCCTTGGTCAGCAGGACGTGCATCGGCATGCCGCTGGCGACGGCCCAGTCGAGCATCAACTGGTCGAAGTCGGTCATCGGGTGGCGGATGTCCATCATCAGGATCAACCCTTTCAAACTCTCGCGGCTGCCCAGGTAGGCTTCCAGGTGACGCTGCCAGTGTTGCTTGAGCGGGATCGGCACTTTTGCGTAACCGTACCCCGGCAGGTCGACCAGACGGCGATCGTCGTCTAGCTTGAAGAAGTTCAACAGCTGCGTGCGGCCCGGGGTTTTCGAGGTGCGCGCCAGGCTGGCGTGGGTCAGGGTATTCAGGGCGCTGGACTTGCCGGCGTTGGAACGCCCGGCGAAGGCCACTTCGAAGCCTTCGTCATCCGGACATTGATCGACTTTGGCGGCGCTGAGCATGAAAGTGGACTGTTGGCACAGACCAAGAATGGGGTTTTTCAGTTGCATGGGATTTCCGATAGGGGCTGTGCCGGGAATGGGTGCGGCGAGCGGTGTCGTTTCCGTTTCAGTGACGCCAGTATATAATGCCGCAGATTTTGTGTGCGCTTTGTCCCAGCGTAGGATGAAGTTCACGAGAGCGATAGACCTTGATTGCGCATTAGAACGCAGCACGCTCTCAACCCTGAAAAGGTCGTTTTATGACGAAATGGCTGCTAGCTGCCGGTCTCCTGATGCCGCTTTACGGCGCTCAGGCTACACAGGACCCGGAAGCTGTGTACAACCGTGTTTGTGGGGCTTGTCATTCCGGCCAACTACCAACGGCTCCCCGCAAGGGAGACCAGGGAGCTTGGGCGCCGAGGCTGGCGCAAGGTATGGAGACGCTGGTGCAACACGTGACCCAGGGTTTCAAGGCGATGCCGCCGCGTGGTTTGTGCATGGACTGCAGTACCGAGGATTACCGAGCCATCATCCTTTGGATGAGCGAGTGATCCCGGTCCATAACTCTTAACCCTTAGCCGTAGTTGGATTAGCTGATGAACAAATTACTCGTGAGTCTGCTGTTGACCTTGGGCATCACAGGTGTCGCCCATGCTGCAGGCGACGCTGCTGCCGGTCAGGCGAAAGCCGCCGTATGTGGCGCTTGCCATGGTCCGGATGGGAACAGCATGGCGCCTAACTTTCCAAAGCTGGCGGGTCAGGGTGAGCGTTACCTGAACAAGCAGTTGCACGACATCAAGTCCGGCAAGCGTCAGGTCCTGGAAATGACCGGCCTGCTGACCAACCTGAGCGATCAGGACCTGGCCGACCTCTCCGCCTACTTCGCCAGCCAGAAAGGCAGCGTCGGCGCAGCGGATCCGAAAGTCGTGGCTCGCGGTGAAGAACTGTTCCGTGGCGGCAAGCTGGATCAAGGCATGCCTTCCTGCACCGGTTGCCACTCGCCAAACGGCACGGGCAACGCCGCTGCCGGCTTCCCGCACCTGGGTGGCCAGCACGCTCAGTACGTCGCCAAGCAGTTGACCGACTTCCGTGAAGGCAACCGCACCAACGACGGCGACACCATGATCATGCGCAGCATTGCCGCCAAGCTGAGCAACAAGGACATCGAAGCCGTATCCAGCTACATCCAGGGCCTGCACTAAGGCCGGCGATCATGTTGCGAAAGGGTCTATCCTGCGCAACGTTAATGATTGATTAATCTGTCGATGAAAGCATAAAGGGTGGCCCAGGCCGCCCTTTTTTATGGCGTCTGCCGCTACACTAGCGAACTCAAGCCCGCCATGACCTGTCTGCGAACAGGCCGCGCGAGGCGACCTTACTTGTCCAGGAGTAAAGCATGCGTAATCTGATTCTCAGCGCCGCTCTCGTCACTGCCAGCCTGTTCGGCATGACGGCTCAAGCCGCCGAACCCCTCGAAGCCGGTAAACAATATGTAGAGTTGAGCAGCGCCGTTCCGGTTGCCGTGCCTGGCAAGATCGAAGTGGTGGAGCTGTTCTGGTACGGCTGCCCACACTGCTATGCCTTCGAACCCACCATCAACCCATGGGCGGAAAAACTGCCGGCCGACGTCAACTTCGTACGTATCCCGGCCATGTTCGGCGGTATCTGGAACGTTCACGGCCAGCTGTTCATCACCCTGGAAGCCATGGGTGTCGAGCACAAGGTCCACAAAGCCGTATTTGAAGCCATCCATGGCGGCAAGAAACTCGCTTCCCCAGAGGAAATGGCCGAGTTCCTGGCCGGCGAAGGCGTCGACAAGGACAAGTTCCTGAGCACCTACAATTCGTTCGCCGTCAAAGGCAAGGTCGAAGACGCGAAGAAGAAGGCCCAGGCCTATCAGATCTCCGGCGTACCCACCATGGTCGTCAACGGCAAGTACCGTTTCGACCTGGGCACCGCCGGTGGTCCTGAAGGTGCCCTGAGCGTCGCCGACCAGCTGATCGCCAAAGAGCGAGCGGCCAAGTAAGCGAGCCCCCTGCCATGCGACGTTGGGGTACGGAACGCATCGTTGGCCTGCATGATCCGCGGGTCAACGAGCACCATATAGCGTCCTCCGGCCTGCCGGCAGACAGTCGTCTGCGGCTGCTCAGTTTCAATATTCAGGTCGGTATCAGTACCGAACGTTATCGGCATTACCTGACCCGTGGCTGGCAGCACCTGCTGCCGCACAACGGGCGCGCCGACAACCTGCAAAAGATCGGCGATCTGTTGGGTGACTTCGATCTGGTCGCCCTGCAGGAAGCCGATGGCGGCAGCCTGCGCTCGGGCTACGTCAATCAAGTCGAACACCTGGCCCAGCTCGGCGCCTTCCCCTACTGGTATCAACAGCTCAATCGCAACCTTGGCCGCCTGGCCCAGCACAGCAACGGCGTGCTCAGCCGCCTGCGTCCCTGGGCGATCGAGGACCATCCGCTGCCTGGCCCCAAGGGCCGTGGCGCGATCCTCCTGCGCTTCGGCGAGGGTCCCGAGGCGCTGGTGGTGGTGATGATGCACCTGGCCCTGGGGGCCCGCACCCGCACCCGGCAGCTGGCTTATATCCGCGAGATGATCGGCGGTTACAAGCACCAGGTGCTGATGGGCGACATGAACACCCATGCTGGCGATCTGCTGGAACATTCGCCGTTGCGCGACCTAGGCCTGTTGGCCCCGCAACTGGAAGCGACGTTTCCCAGCTGGCGCCCACAACGCTGTCTCGATCATATTTTGCTCAGCCCCAGCCTGACGCTGGAACGGGTCGAAGTCCTGGCCCAACCGATTTCCGATCACCTGCCGGTCGCGGTAGAGATTCGTCTGCCGGGTTCGCTCACGGCCGATGCATTGCCCGCGTTGAGTCCTGCCCCCCGCGGATCCCATGAATGAGCGACGACGCCCAGCGCTGGAAAGAGAAATACCTCAAAAGTATCGATCAACAGGAAAAACTCGAGCGACGCTGGAATGCCCGCCTCGACCTGTTGCGCCGTGGCCTTGTGCGCAGCACCCTGGCGGCCGAAGGCACTGACCGCGCTGTCGATCAGTGCATGAAGGAAATGCGCGAGGTGGTGCGCACCGACGACATGGACGCGGCGCTGGCAGCCCTGTTGCCGCGCCTGGAAAAAGCCGTGCTGGACTCCGAGCAGCGCCGCGAAACCCGTGTCGAGCAGATGGGCACCGCCCTGACCTCGCTGGTCAGCCAGTTACAGAAGTTGCCGCTGCCGCGCGAGGTGAGTCGGCCGCTGAAAAGCTTCGCCAAAAAACTGGATGGCCGTGTCGATCAGGCCCGGGAAATTCCGCTGTTGCTGAGCGAATTGAGCAGCCTGCAAGGCAAGGCGCTGAGCCTGTTGGAAAGCCCCGCGGAGCCGAGTCGCCCAGGTCTGCTGCAGCGTCTGTTTGGCGGGCGCGAGGGTGACGAAGCGGCGGTACCGTCCGAAGCTGCGCCGCCTGCGGTGGTGGCGAGCCCGGCTCCAGCTCCAGTCCCGGCTTCGGTGCAGCCGCTGGCAGCAGCTGAAACAGTTGCGGCTGACATGCTCTCGCCTCAGGCCGAGGCCGTGCTTGCGCAGTGGTCTGAAACGTTGGGGCCGGTGTCCCCTCCCTCGGTGGAAAAGGCGGTTGCCACTGCCAGTCAGGCGCCGGAGCCGCAGCCGGAATCGCCACCTGAGGAAGCCGCGACTCCCCAGGTCACGGCCTTTGTACCGCCGGTGCTCGAGTCGGAGAAACCCGTCGTCGCAGAGCCGGCGCCACAGGTGCCAGACTTGTCTGCACCTGCACCTGCACCTGCACCTGCACCTGCACCTGCACCTGCACCTGCACCTGCCCCCGAAGTTGTACCTGCCCCCGCGCCGCAGCCATCAGCCGAGTCTGAGCCCGCCGATACGCTGCCGCCCGCACAGCCCCCGGTTGCCGAAGCGTTGGTCAGTAACCCGGACGAATTGATCGTGGCCGCGCCCATCGAGGCGGCTCCGGCGCCCATGCTGCTCGACCGTTTGCCGTTGCCGGCGGCCATGGCCGAGGTGCTGGCGGCGGCCAACCCGCAGCATGGCGAGCAGGATCTCCTGTTTGCCCTGCCCGACTCGCCGGAGCCGTCCTACAGTTCGGTGGCCAAGCATATCGAACACACCCTGCTTGGTCTGCTGGATGACCTGAGCCTGCCCGAGCGCCACCGGCCGCAGGCCGAGTCGATGCGCGATCGCTTGCAACACGGGCTGAACTGGTACGAATTGCTGCCGATCCTCGACGATCTGGCGGTATTGATGCTGGCGATCACCGACAGCGGCCAACATGAGTTCGAGGCCTACCTCAAGCAACTCAACGATCGCCTGGAATCCTTCCAGAGCCATCTGCAGGCCGCCAGCGAAGGCCATGCCGACAGCAACTCGGCGGCGCGGGCGATGGACTCGCAGATCCGCGAACAGGTCGATGGCCTGCAAAGCAGCGTCCAGGACGCGGCCGATCTGGACGACCTCAAGCAGGTGCTGGAAAGCCACCTGGAAGGCCTGCTCGGCACCATGGACCTTCACCAGAAGCAGCGCGACGAGCGCGAGAAGGAAGTGGCCGCCCGCCTGCAAAGCCTGGCCGAGCGGGTGTCGAGCATGGAGCAGGAAGCCCAGGGCTACCGCGAGCACCTCGAGGAGCAGCGGCAGAAGGCGCTGATCGACCCGCTGACCGGCCTGCCCAATCGCGCGGCCTGGAGTGAGCGCCTGGAACAGGAAGTGACGCAGTGGCAGCAGCATGGCAACACCTTGCTGTTGGCGATGCTCGACCTCGACCACTTCAAGGGCATCAACGACAACTACGGTCACCTGGCCGGTGACAAGGTGCTGAAGATCATCGCCAGCGTGCTGCGCAAGCGCCTGCGTGGTAGCGACTTCATCGCCCGTTTCGGCGGCGAGGAGTTCGTGCTGATGCTGCCCAATACCTCATGGCCGGTGGGGGCGCGCCTGGCGGAAACCTTGCGAGCTGCCATCGAGGCCTGTCCGTTCCACTTCAAGGGCGAGCGGGTGACGATCACCATGTCCATCGGCATGAGTGCGTTCAAGCCGGGAGATCGCAGCGATCTGGTGCTAAAAAGAGCCGATCAGGCGCTGTATCGGGCAAAGAATACGGGGCGCAACCGGGTGGAACTGGGCTGACGGGGTAATTGTTCCATTTTGTATAAACCGCTGTTTTGGCCGGTTTCACGCGAAGGCAGTACGTTACACTGTTGCATTATTTTTCCAGCGTACTGCCTTCTGCCATGAAAGTTCTTGCCCTCGCCCTGTCCCTTCTCGTGCTCGCCGGTTGCACCAGCGGCCCGCGTATCGATACCAGCCATCCGTCGGTCAATTTCGATCAACGGGTGCAGTTCGTGGTGGTGCATTACACCTCGGCTTCGATGGAGCGCTCGCTGCAACTGCTGACCCATGGCCAGGTCAGCAGTCATTACCTGATCGGCGATGACAAGGCGGCGACCATCTACAAACTGGTGGACGAGCAATACCGCGCCTGGCACGCCGGCGAGAGCCAGTGGCAGGGCCGTACCTGGCTGAACTCCACCTCCATCGGGATCGAAATCGTCAATCCGGGCTTTCGCGACTCTCCTGCCGGCCGCGTGTGGTACCCCTACAGCGAAGCGCAGGTCCAGAACCTGATCGTGCTGCTCAAGGACATCAGCAAGCGCAACAACATCTCGCCACGGCACATCATCGGCCACAGCGATATCGCCCCCTTGCGCAAGCTCGACCCAGGCCCGCTGTTCCCCTGGAAGCGCCTGGCCGAGGCCGGGCTTGGCCTGTGGCCGAATGCCCAGGCGGTGGCACGCCAGCAGGCGTATTTTGCCGCGCGGTTGCCGAGCATCTCCTGGTTCCAGGCGGAGCTGGCGCGTCTCGGTTATGAAACACCGCAGACCGGGGAACTGGATGTGGCGACCCGCCATGTGCTGGCCGCGTTCCAGATGCACTACCGGCCGTCGCGTTTCGATGGCCAGCCGGATGCTGAAAGCGCCGCGATCCTGCAGGTTCTCAACCAGACAAAATAATGACGCCCGCCCGACGGTCGGGCCTTCTGCTCAATCAGTAGCTATAACTCATTGGTAACCTTCGGATATCCAATGATGCCGGCCGCTCGCGAACCCCTACGCAGTTGGTTCTATCGCCCCTGGCTGTTGGCGATGTGCGCGGCTGTGTCGAGTGCGGTGCTGCTGTTGGTGACGAGCCTGGGCATTGCGATGTACGAGGTGCAACTGCGCGAAAGCGAGCAGATGAATGCCCAGGGCGAGCGCTTTCTCGAACGTCTGGAGCAGCTGTTTGGCCAGTTGCGTGAGGGCCTGGACGTGCTCGAGGCGCAACCTTTGCGCGAATGCAGCCTCGACATGATCGAGGTCTTGCAGCAGATCAGCTTCAGCTACCGCTTCATTTATGAAGCGGCTTATATCGATGCTTTCCAGTCCTGCACCAACCGACCACGCCAGGGCAACCTGGCTATTGTGCGGCCGCCGGACATTCGCGGCCCGACCTACAGCTACTGGTTGAATACGTCCGCCGAACCCAATGAGAACCGCGCGGCGCTGATGCTCGGGCGTGGCAACTTCCGGGTGGCGACATCGCGCGGGCATCTGACCGATATGGTCGATCTGCCGGCCAACAGCAGCCTGATGGTGGTCCTCGACCACGACACCTATGCCATCCCGGTACTGGGCCAGGCAACGGCCTGGCCGCCGGAGGAGCCCGTGTCGCTGACCAGCGGCAGCCCGTTGCAGGTGACCCAGAGCCAGTTGATCTACCGGATGCCCACCACTAACCCGGAGTATCAATTGGTGCTCGTTACCCCGCGCAGCGCCAGCCTGCAGTTGGAAATGCTCAAAGGTTGGTGGTGGCTGGCGCCCGCTAGCCTGGCGCTGGCGATCTGCATCGGTGGCCTGGTCTTTCACCTGGCCCGACAGCACCAGTCCCTGGGGGCGGAGTTGCAGGGGGCGTTGCGTCGTGGCGAGCTGCAGGTGCTGTATCAACCCATCTTCGATCTGCTCACGCGCCAGTGCGTGGGGGCCGAGGCCCTGCTGCGCTGGCGCCGTCCGGACGGCAGCCTGACCAGCCCGGAGCTGTTCATTCCCATGGCGGAGAACACCGGACAGATCCGCCAGATCACCGATTTCGTCCTGCAGCGCCTGCTCGAACAGCTGGGGCATCTGCTGCGGGCCAACCCGCAGCTGTACATCTCGGTCAATCTGGCGGCCTGCGATGTCATGGTGCCGAGGATCGGCAAGGTCATGGCGCGCCTGCTGGCGCAGCATCGGGTGGCGGCGCGGCAGATTGCTTTCGAGGTCACCGAGCGCGGGCTGATCGACGTGGTGGTCGCCCGGCACAACCTGCAAGCCTTGCGGGACGTCGGCCATCAGGTGTTGATCGACGACTTCGGCACGGGGTATTGCAGCCTGGCCTACCTGCAGACCCTGCCGGTGGATTGCCTGAAGATCGACAAGGCGTTCATCGATGCCCTGGGGCATGACGCAGCCAGCAGTGGCGTCGCCCCGCACATCATCCGCATGGCCCATGCGTTGCAGCTCAAGGTGATCGCCGAGGGCATCGAGTTCGAGGACCAGGCGCAGTTGCTGAGCAGCGAGGGAGTGCGTTTTGGCCAGGGCTGGCTGTTCGCCCATGCGCTGAGCGCGGTGCAGTTCATCGATCTGATCACCCGCGGGCGTCGTCTGGCCACACGGCGCCTGGACGACGAAGCCTAGAGCGGCAGCGCAAGATAGAACTGCGTCCCCTGCCCCGGCCGCGAATAAACGCCCATGCGCCCGCCGTGCAATTGCACGATTTCCTTGCACAGCGCCAAGCCCAGGCCGGCGCCGCCTTTCTTGCGTCCGACCTGGACGAAGGGTTCGAAGATCCGCCCCTGTTGCCCGTAGGCGATGCCTTCGCCGCTGTCTTCGACACTGATGATCACCCGCTCGCCATGCCGGCGCGCCTGCAAGCGGATCAAGCCGCCCCGGGGGGTATGCCGCAGGGCGTTGTCGATCAGGTTGTCCAGCACCCGCTCCAGTTGCGCGCGGTCGGCGTGCAGCCGTGGCAGCGGTGCCAGGATCTCCACCCGCAGCTCGATGCCCTGGGCGGTGGCCGCGTCGACAAAGCGGCTGTGCGCCTGCTCCAGCAGTTCTTCCAGGGGGCAGGGCGCCAGGGTGAGTTTTTGCAGGCCGTTCTGATAACGGGAGAAATTCAGCAGGTCGTTGATCAACTGCATCAGCCGCTGCATTTCCTCGTTGACGGTGTTCAGCAGGTCGGCCTCGCGGGACTCGTCGGGGAAGTGCAGGCGCTCCTGCAACAGGCCGAACGCCATGTGCATGCCGGTGACTGGCGTGCGCAATTCATGGGACGCCCGCAGCACGAACTCGCTGCGCACGCGCTCGAAGGCCCGTTGTTCGGTGACGTCGTGCAGCACCATCACCGCGCCGAGGATAGGCCCCTGGGGATGGTTGACCGGGGTCAGGCTGTAGGTCAGCAGGCGCGATTCGCCGTCGACCTCGACGCTGAGGTCGTCCGGTGCCCGTTCCAGGCTGCCGCCGCGCAGCACCAGTTGCAGCTGCTCATCCAGCTCCGGCCGCCCCAGGGCGCGGCCCAGCCCCTGGCCGAGGCGTTCCCCGTCCCAGCCCAGCTGTCGTTGCGCCACCGGGTTGAGGTGCTCCAGGCGGCCCTGGCGGTCGATCATCAGCAAGCCGTCGTCGATGCTGTCGAGCACCGATTGCAGGCGCTGCTGGCCGGCCAGCAACTCGCCGACATTGGTCGCCTGATGCTCGCGCAGGGCTTCGGCCATGATCCCGAAGCGCCGGGTCAGCAGGTTCATCTCGGCGGCCGAGGACAGCGGCAGGGTCACGTCGAAATTGCCCTGGCCGATGTTGTCGGCGGCCTTGGCCAGGGCTTCGATGGGCCCGCCGAAGCGCTGGGCGATGCCGTGGGCGGTAATGAAGCCGACGACCAGTACCGCCAGCCCCACCAGGCCGAGCAGGCCGGCGATCATCAAGGCGCGGTCGCGGGCCTGCTGCTCGATCGCGTTGATGTTGTCCAGGGCCTGCTGGTGTTCGCCGATCAAGCCATTGCGCAGGGTATTGAAGCGTTGGGTCAGTTCCGTGCTGCCATTGACCCCGGCCGAGGTCCCGTCGGCGCGCTCGAAGGCCTCGAAGAAGCGCTGGTAGTCGTCGCGGGCCTGGCTGAAACCGTTAGGCACGTCGTTTTGCCGTTCATGCTCGATGCCCTGGTCGAGCAGGGCCAGATACTGCTGCCTGGAGTTCTCCAGCGCTGCCCGGTCGGGCTTGTGCTCGAGCATGATGATCAACTGGTCGCCCAGGGTCTGGCGCAGCTTGAGCCCCAGGTCCAGGGTGATGAAGTTGTTGCGGATCAGCGTTTCCTGGGTCTTGGCCATCTGCATCACGCTGACCAGGCCGAGCAGCAGGCCGAGCAGCGCCACGGTGATCAGCGCCGAGATGCTCAGGAACAGCCGCGTGCGCAATTTCATCGCCAGCTTCATGGGGGGCCGCTCACAGGTTGTACTGTTTGCGTTTGCGGTACAGCGTCGAGGCGTCGATGCCGAGCGTCTTGGCGGCCTGGTCGAGGGTGTCGCTGGTGGCCAGGACGGCACCGATATGGGCTTTTTCCAGCTCGTCCAGGCTCAGGGCGGCACCGATGCGCGGGGTGTTGTTGGCGGGCTGCTCGGCCATGCCCAGGTGCCCGATCTCCACCTTCTCCTGAGGGCAGATGATGCTGGCGCGTTCCACCACGTTGCGCAGTTCGCGGATATTGCCCGGCCAACGGTAGTTGAGCAGCGCCGCGCGAGCTTCGGCACTGAAGCAGCGGGCGGGACGGGCGTATTCCTTGACGAAGCGGGCGAGGAAGCGGTCGGCCAGGGCCAGGATGTCTTCGCTGCGCTCGCGCAGCGGCGGCAGGTGCAGGGTGATCACGTTCAGGCGGTACAGCAGGTCTTCCCGGAAGCGCCCGTCGCGCACCATGTCCTCGAGTTTGAGGTTGGTCGCGGCGAGGATGCGCACGTCGGCGCGGCGGCTCACCGGATCGCCGATCCGTTCGTATTCCTTGTCCTGGATGAAGCGCAGCAACTTGGGTTGCAGGGTCAGCGGGAAGTCGCCGATCTCGTCAAGGAACAGTGTGCCGCCATCGGCCTGGTTGACCCGGCCCAAGGTACTTTCGCTGGCGCCAGTGAAGGCGCCGCGGTTGTGGCCGAACAGCTCGCTTTCCATCAGCTCGGCGTTCAGCGACGGGCAGTTGATGGTCACGCAGGATTTCCGGGCGCGCTTGCTCCAGCCGTGAATGGCCTGGGCCAGCTCGCCCTTGCCGGTACCGGACTCGCCCAGGATCAGGATGTTGGCGTCGGTGCCGGCCACCTGGCGGGCGGTTTCCAGCACCACCTTCATGGCCGGGCTGTGGGAGTCCAGGCCGTCCCTGGACTTGCGCACTTCGCCTTCGAGGGCCTCCAGGCGGGCCGAGAGCTGGCGGACTTCCAACTGCTTGGCGGTGGCCAGGCGCAATTGGTCGGGGCTGCAGGGTTTGACCAGGTAGTCGGCGGCGCCGGCCTGGATCGCGTCGACCGCGGTATCGACCGCGGAGTGGGCGGTGACTATCACCACCCGCATCCAGGGCGCCTGGACCCGCATCTGGGCCAGTACGTCCAGGCCGTTGTCTTCGCCCAGGCGCAGGTCGAGGAAGCACAGGTCGAACACCTGGCGCTGGAGCAGGGCATCGGCCTGGGCAGCGCTGCTGGCCGTGGCGACGGTGTAGCCCTCGTCTTCCAGGCAATAACGGAAGGTGCGCAGGATCGCGGACTCATCATCCACCAGAAGAATACGACCTTGGTTTTCCGGGGCTGATTCCATGTCCGCGTCTCCTGAAGTGAGTGATCTTTATTTAGTCCCGGAAAAATCGGGCAAGTTGCATGGTCAAGTCTGGTCGATTCCCAGGCGTGCAGCCTGGTTATCTCCGGGGGTTATTGCCAATTGATTGAAAGTCATAGGGTTCTCCCTGTTTTCTGGCGGTGTTGGTGCTTGTTTTGGGGGCAATGCCTGCCTGTGCCCGGGGCCCGCTCGGTGGGTGCTATCCCCGTCGCCACTGGCCTGGTCGTGCAATTCGCACGGTGTCCGGGGTGGCATCGTGCAGGATGCGTTGGGGGGAGCCCTCCCGTTTTTGTATCAAGCCATTGTCTTTATTGGGTTTATCCCGACTTCCGAAGCTGGCATGCAGGCTGCAACGGCCTGATCAGACGCGGCTGAGCGAGCCACCAGCGCTTGGCACACCGACTGATGTGGGAGGACTTCAGGATGAATCGCCAACGCCTCACCCGATGGCCCATTTCCCCCCGGCACCTGCAGCAGGGGCTGTTCGCCAGCCTGGCATTGCTGCTGACCCTGATCGGCGGCCAGCAGTTTTCCCGTTGGGAGCAGAACCAGCAGCAGGAAGCGCTGAGAGTGCCGGCTCATCACAGCGCCCAGACCCACTTCAGTGGCGCCGTCGGCCGCCAGTTCGCGGATTCCACCCCGATACTCCTGACCGATATCGACCAGGCCCGGCCTGTTGCCGACGGCCCTTACCAGGAGCGCTGGGTGTTCTAGGCAGTCCCTCTAAATAGAAGCGTAAGGAGAATGACCATGTTGAGCTGGGCAATCACATTCCTGATCATCGCCATCGTCGCCGCGGTACTGGGGTTTGGCGGTATCGCGGGCACCGCCACGGGCATCGCCAAGATTCTCTTTGTCATTTTCCTGGTGATGTTCATCGCTTCCTTCTTCTTTGGTCGTCGGGGGCGAAGCTGAACCGAGAGCATTGGCCGGGCTGTTGTCGAGCCGGCCAGTGACAGCCAGGCCCGGATCGTGCTGCCGAGCAGCGATCCGCCTGTTGCACCGCCCCGAGGAGGGGTAGCGCATGGCCAGGGGGCCGGGACGTTCTGATTGAAACAGGATCGGAGTGACCTAGGGGTACAGGGAGTGCCTCCGCGAGGGCCGGGTCAGGAAGAACGCCGACGCAAGCTCGCAAGCCGCCCAGGCTTGTCGACTTGCGTCGTGTTTGAGTGGCAAACCTTGTGGCAGAGCGCCGGCTGGTTTTTTCCGCTGGGTGCTGCGAGCTGCCTTCCGGGGGACTGGTCCAACCGTTTCACAGTGTTTCTTCGCGACCGTACATCGAGAAACTTTTGGTTTTTTCCAGCTGTTATTTCTGGTTCTAACGTAAGAACTTTCCCTTCTTTTGTAGGTCGCCCCAAACCTACTCAAAAGCGCTGAATGCCGCCTGAAATGGCCGTTTCACGGTAGGTGACCAGGCCGAAATGTCGCATTCGAACCGGTTGGGACGCCCGTTTTGTTTGGAAAAACTCATGCCGATTCGGCATAGGGTAGGCGTTTATGGCATTAGACGTGCCCCCCTTGCGTCGGAATAGTTGCGCCTTTTTTCGCCTGAAGAGAGCTGTAAATGCTCGCTCGGGATGACCTTATACGGGGGCCGATGCACAGACTTTTCCGCCATTGAGCGTTCCAGTTCGCGCATCAGCCCGAGTCCAACTGAAGTAAGGGTAATGATATGAAGAAGGCAAAACTAAGCCTCGCCTGGCAGATCCTCATCGGTCTGGTGCTGGGGATTGCAATTGGTGCGCTGCTCAACCATTTCAGTGCCGAAAAGGCCTGGTGGGTCAGCAACGTCCTGCAACCTGCGGGCGATATCTTTATCCGCTTGATCAAGATGATCGTGATCCCGATCGTGATCTCCTCGCTGATCGTCGGTATCGCTGGCGTGGGCGACGCGAAGAAGCTCGGGCGCATTGGCCTCAAGACCATCATCTACTTCGAAATCGTCACCACCATCGCCATCCTGGTCGGTCTGGTGCTGGCCAACGTGTTCCACCCGGGCGCCGGCATCGACATGAGTGCACCGGCCGCGAGCCCTGGCGGTGCTGCGGATAGACCGCCGACAACGCCAACGGCTCGGTCTGGAATGCGTCCAGCACCGACACCAGGCGC
>NZ_JBNNVU010000037.1:0-55074 GCF_050280705.1 Pseudomonas sp. NPDC089530
GCGGGTTGGTCGGCGGGTCGTAGCGCAGGGGCAGGTCGCGTAGAGCTTGCCGCCGATCAGGTTGGCGTATTCGTTGGACTTGAAGTCCGACAGGCGCACGATGACCTTTTTCGGCCAGAACGCCGCCGCCAGGGTGCTGATGCCTTCGACCAGCTTGTCGACGTAGAAACCGACCGGGTCGTGGTAGCCAGCGATGCGCTTGTCGACGCTTTCCTTGATCTCCAGCGGCAGGCCCGCGTAGTTCAGCAGCGCCTTGGGGTGCACGCCGATCATGCGGTTGATGATGAATTCCAGGCGGGCCAGGCCCACCCCGGCGTTCGGCAACTGGGCGAAGTCGAAGGCGCGGTCCGGGTTGCCGACGTTCATCATGATCTTGAACGGCAGCTCCGGCATGGCGTCCACGGAGTTCTGCTTGATGTCGAAGCCCAGTTCGCCCTCGAAGATGAAACCGGTGTCGCCTTCAGCGCAGGACACGGTCACGCCCTGGCCGTCTTTCAACAGTTCGGTGGCGTTGCCGCAACCGACTACCGCCGGAATACCCAGCTCACGGGCGATGATCGCCGCGTGGCAAGTACGGCCGCCACGGTTGGTGACGATGGCGCTGGCGCGCTTCATTACCGGTTCCCAATCCGGGTCGGTCATGTCGGAGACCAGCACGTCACCGGCCTGGACCTTGTCCATCTCCGACACGTCCTTGATGATCCGCACCTTGCCGGCGCCGATGCGCTGGCCGATGGCGCGGCCTTCCACCAGCACGGTGCCGGTTTCTTTCAACAGGTAACGTTCCATGACGTTGGCCTGGGTGCGGCTTTTCACGGTTTCCGGACGGGCCTGGACGATGTACAGCTTGCCGTCGTCGCCGTCCTTGGCCCATTCGATGTCCATCGGGCACTTGTAGTGCTGCTCGATGATCATCGCCTGCTTGGCCAGCTCGCTGACTTCGGCGTCGGTCAGGCAGAAACGGGCGCGATCGGCCTTGTCCACTTCGACGGTCTTGACCGAGCGACCGGCCTTGGCTTCGTCGCCGTAGATCATCTTGATCGCCTTGCTGCCCAGGTTGCGGCGCAGGATCGCCGGGCGACCGGCTTGCAGGGTGCCCTTGTGGACGTAGAACTCGTCCGGGTTCACCGCACCCTGGACCACGGTTTCACCCAGGCCGTAGGCGCCGGTGATGAATACCACGTCACGGAAGCCGGACTCGGTGTCGAGGGTGAACATCACGCCGGCGGTGCCGGTTTCCGAACGCACCATGCGCTGCACGCCGGCGGACAGGGCGACCAGCTTGTGATCGAAGCCCTGGTGCACACGGTAGGAAATGGCGCGGTCGTTGAACAGGGAAGCGAAGACTTCCTTGGCGGCGCGGATGACGTTGTCGACGCCACGGATATTGAGGAAGGTTTCCTGCTGGCCGGCGAAGGAGGCATCCGGCAGGTCTTCGGCGGTGGCCGAAGAGCGTACGGCAACGGCCATGTTCGGGTTGCCCTGGGACATTTCGGCGAAGGCGGTGCGGATTTCAGCATTCAGCCGCTCGGGGAATTCGGCTTCCATGATCCATTGACGGATCTGCGCGCCGGTCTTGGCCAGGGCATTCACGTCATCGACGTCCAGGGCGTCGAGGGCGGCGTGGATCTGGTCGTTCAGACCGCTCAATTCGAGAAAATCACGATAGGCCTGAGCCGTCGTGGCAAAGCCTCCAGGAACCGATACACCGGCGCCCGCAAGATTACTGATCATCTCGCCCAGGGATGCGTTCTTGCCCCCCACATGCTCCACATCATGGACGCCGAGCTTATCGAGGGAAACTACGTACTCTACCAAGGTGATCTCTCCACTAACTGTGTTGGAAAAGCTCAGAAGCCGGCTGCTCGGGGGAGCGCATGCCAGCTGTATGGCCTGGACCTGGAAAATAAGTGAGAATGCGGGCCATTGGAGGCCGGCAAATCGCGCCTATCATATCCAAGATTCGTCACTAGCTTAAGGCCCAAGGTGCAAATGAAACGATCTGCTTTCTTTATCTCCGACGGTACCGGCATCACCGCTGAAACCCTCGGCCAGAGCCTCCTGGCGCAGTTCGAAAACATTACCTTCAGCAAACTCACGCGGCCGTATATCGACAGCGTAGATAAAGCGCGGGCCATGGTACAACAAATCAACATCGCCGCCGAAAAGGACGGATTTCGCCCGATTATCTTCGACACCATCGTCAACCAGGACATTCGTGAGATCCTCGCGACGTCCAATGGTTTCATGATCGACATCTTCTCGACCTTCCTCGCGCCCCTGGAACTGGAGTTGAGCGAACACTCGTCATACTCGGTCGGCAAGTCCCATTCCATCGGCGGCAACTCCAACTATATGGAGCGGATCGAGGCGGTGAACTTTGCCCTCGACAACGACGACGGCGCCCGCACCCACTACTACGACAAGGCCGACCTGATCCTGGTGGGCGTGTCGCGCTGCGGCAAGACTCCGACCTGCCTGTACATGGCCATGCAGTTCGGCATCCGCGCCGCCAACTACCCGCTGACCGAGGACGACATGGAGCGCCTGCAACTGCCGGCCGCCCTGCGCGCCCACCAGCACAAGCTGTTCGGCCTGACCATCGACCCCGACCGGCTCACCGCCATCCGCAACGAGCGCAAGCCCAACAGCCGCTATTCGAGCTATGCCCAGTGCGAGTTCGAGGTGCGCGAAGTGGAAAACCTGTTCCGCCGCGAGAACATTCCGCACATCAACTCCACGCACTTTTCGGTGGAAGAAATCTCCGCGAAGATCCTGGTGGAAAAAGGCGTCGAACGGCGCTTCAAGTAAGTTTTTCCTCGCGAGCCAGCTCGCCCTACAGGAGACAACAATCCCTGTAGGCGCGAGCCTGCCGACCAACGTTCTGCCCTGCCCTCAGATCACGAACCCATCGACGAAGCGATGCACCGCCGTGGCCTCCAGCCGCGCCTGATCCTTGCACAGGGCAAAGATCTGCGCCGAACGCTGGGCAGTGAAACGCGTGGCGAGGTTGGCCTTGAACTTGTCCTCCAATAACGGAATGCCTTCGGCGCGGCGCCGGCGATGGCCGATCGGGTATTCCACCGCCACCTGCTCGGTCGACGAACCGTCCTTGAAGAACACCTGCAGCGCGTTAGCGATGGAGCGTTTGTCGGCCTCCAGGTATTCGCGGGTGTAACGCGGCTCCTCGACCACCTGCATCTTCTCGCGCAACTGATCGATGATCGGATGGGCGGCATGGAAGCCGTCTTCATAGTGCTCGGCCACCAGGTTGCCGAACGCCAGCGGCACGGCGGTCATGTACTGGAGGCAATGGTCGCGGTCGGCGGCGTTGGCCAGTGGACCGACCTTGGAAATGATGCGGATCGCCGACTCATGGGTGGTGATGACGATCCGGTCGATCTCCTGCAGGCGATCCTTGATCTGCGGATGCAGGGCAACCGCGGCCTCGCAGGCGGTTTGCGCATGGAACTCGGCCGGGAAGCTGATCTTGAACAGCACGTTTTCCATCACATAGCTGCCGTACTTCTGCGTCAGGCTGAAGCGGCGCTGGTCCTGCGGCTTGAGCGCCAGGTCCTTGTTGGTATGGCTGAACAACACGTCGTAGAAACCCCACTGCGGCGCGCTCAACACCCCCGGAATCCCCATTTCGCCGCGCAGGGCGATATCCGCCAGGCGCACCCCACGACTGGAGGCATCCCCCGCCGCCCAGGACTTGCGCGAGCCGGCGTTCGGCGCATGCCGGTAGGTGCGCAGGGCCTGGCCATCGACAAAGGCATGGGACAGCGCCGCCAGCAACTGCTCGCGGTTGGCCCCCATCAGCTTGGCGGTGACCGCGGTCGAGGCGACCTTCACCAACAGCACATGGTCGAGGCCGACCCGGTTGAAGGAGTTCTCCAGGGCAATCACCCCCTGGATTTCATGGGCCATGATCATGGCCTCGAGTACCGCGCGCATGGTCAACGGCACCTCGCCATTGGCCACGCGTTTTTGCGACAGGTGATCGGCCACCGCGAGGATGCCGCCGAGGTTATCGGAAGGATGGCCCCACTCGGCGGCGAGCCAGGTGTCGTTGTAATCCAGCCAGCGGACGATGCAGCCGATGTCCCAGGCGGCCTTGACCGGGTCCAGGCGGAAACTGGTACCGGGCACCCGCGCGCCGAACGGCACGACCGTGCCCTCCACCATCGGCCCCAGGTGCTTGGTGCATTCCGGAAAACGCAGGGCCAGCAGGCCGCAGCCGAGGGTGTCCATCAGGCAGTTGCGGGCGGTATCGAAGGCCTCGCGGGACTCGATCCGGTAGTCCAGGACATAGTCGGCAATGTCCTGCAGGACCTGGTCGTAATCGGGGCGTTCGTTCAGATCGACGTTGGCGCTCATGGCGGTTCACTCCATCAAGGGTTTGGGGGTGGTTGCATCCTCGAGGTCAGGCTGATCGGGTGATGTTTTTATTTTATCCCCCATAGGAGCGCCGGCCGGCGGCTCCTACAGGGGGCGGTTGCTCCTTAGAACGCGTCGCCGGGAACACGCACCCAGCCTTCCATCAGCACCCGCGCGCTGCGGCTCATGATGGCCTTGGTCACGCCCCATTCGCCGTTGTCCTGCACGGCTTCGGCACCGACCCGCAAGGTCCCCGAGGGATGACCGAAACGCACCGCGCTGCGCTCGCCGCCACCGGCCGCCAGATTGACCAGGGTGCCGGGGATCGCCGCCGCCGTGCCGATGGCCACCGCAGCGGTGCCCATCATCGCGTGGTGCAGCTTGCCCATGGACAGCGCACGCACCAGCAGATCGACATCGGCGGCCTTCACCGCCTTGCCGCTGGATGCCTGGTAATCCGCGGCCGGCGCGACAAAGGCGACCTTGGGCGTGTGCTGGCGCTTGGCTGCTTCGTCCAGGTGCTGGATCAGCCCCATGCGCAACGCGCCGTGGGCGCGGATGGTCTCGAACATCGCCAACGCCTTGGGATCGCCGTTGATATCGCCCTGCAGTTCGGTGCCGCGGTAGCCGATGTCGCTGGCGTTGATGAAGATGGTCGGGATCCCGGCATTGATCATGGTGGCCTTGAACGTACCGACGCCCGGCACCTCCAGGTCGTCCACCAGGTTGCCGGTGGGGAACATCGAACCGCCGGCGCCCTCTTCCTCGGCCGCCGGGTCGAGGAATTCCAGCTGCACTTCAGCCGCCGGAAAGGTCACGCCGTCCAGTTCGAAATCGCCGGTTTCCTGCACCGCACCGTTGGACATCGGCACATGGGCGATGATGGTCTTGCCAATATTGGCCTGCCAGATCCGCACCACGGCCACGCCGTTCTGCGGGATACGCTCGGCCGCCACCAGGCCGCTGCTGATGGCGAAGGAACCGACCGCCGCCGACAGGTTGCCGCAGTTACCGCTCCAGTCGACGAAAGGCTTGTCGATGGCCACCTGGCCGAACAGGTAATCCACGTCGTGATCGGGCTTGATACTCTTCGACAGGATCACCGTCTTGCTGGTACTGGAGGTGGCGCCCCCCATGCCGTCGATCTGTTTCTCGTACGGGTCGGGGCTGCCGATCACCCGCAGCAGCAATGCATCGCGGGCCGCCCCTGGCAGCCGCGCCGCCTCGGGCAGGTCCTGCAGGCTGAAGAACACACCCTTGCTGGTGCCACCCCGCATGTAGGTGGCGGGAATCTTGATTTGCGCTACGAAAGCCATGAATTTCGATCCTGATAAAGACCGGGGGCGGCGCCTTGCGGCCCGCCCCCGGTACGTCACTTAACTGGCCACGGCCGATTCGAGGAAGTCCTGGGCAAAGCGCTGCAACACACCGCCCGCTTCGTAGATCGACACCTCTTCGGCGGTGTCGAGACGGCAAGTCACCGGCACCTCGACCCGCTCGCCGTTCTTGCGCCGGATCACCAGGGTCAGGGTGGCCCGCGGCGTGCGATCGCCCACCACATCGAAGGTCTCGGTGCCGTCGATGCCCAGGGTCTTGCGGTCGGTGCCCGGCTTGAACTCCAGCGGCAACACGCCCATGCCCACCAGGTTGGTGCGGTGGATGCGCTCGAAGCCTTCGGCAACGATGGCTTCCACACCCGCCAGGCGCACACCCTTGGCCGCCCAGTCCCGGGACGAGCCCTGGCCATAGTCGGCACCGGCAACGATGATCAGCGGCTGCTTACGCTCCATGTAGGTTTCGATGGCTTCCCACATCCGCGTGACCTTGCCTTCCGGCTCGATCCGCGCCAGCGAACCCTGCTTGACCTTGCCGCCTTCCTGGACCATTTCGTTGAACAGTTTCGGGTTGGCGAAGGTGGCGCGCTGGGCGGTCAGATGGTCGCCGCGGTGGGTCGCGTAGGAGTTGAAGTCCTCCTCCGGCAGGCCCATTTTCGCCAGGTACTCGCCCGCCGCGCTGTCGAGCATGATGGCGTTCGACGGCGACAGGTGGTCGGTGGTGATGTTGTCCGGCAGCACCGCCAGCGGACGCATGCCGGTCAGGCTGCGGGCACCGGCCAGCGCGCCTTCCCAGTACGGCGGACGGCGGATGTAGGTGCTCATTTCGCGCCAGTCGTACAGCGGCTCGACCTTGGGCCCGGTGTCTTCGTGCACGGCGAACATCGGGATATACACCTGGCGGAACTGCTCCGGCTTCACCGAAGCCTTGACCACCGCATCGATCTCTTCATCGCTCGGCCAGATGTCCTTGAGGCGGATTTCCTTGCCGTTGGCGTCCAGGCCCAGCACATCCTTCTCGATATCGAAACGGATGGTCCCGGCAATCGCATAAGCCACCACCAGCGGCGGCGACGCGAGGAACGCCTGCTTGGCATAGGGGTGGATGCGCCCGTCGAAGTTGCGGTTACCCGACAGCACGGCGGTGGCATACAGGTCGCGGTCGATGATCTCTTTCTGGATCACCGGGTCCAGCGCGCCGGACATGCCGTTGCAGGTGGTGCAGGCGAAGGCCACGACGCCAAAGCCCAGTTGCTCCAGCTCAGTGGTCAGCCCCGCTTCGTCCAGGTACATGGCCACGGTCTTGGAACCCGGCGCCAGCGACGACTTGACCCAGGGTTTGCGGGTCAGGCCCAGCTTGTTGGCGTTGCGCGCCAGCAGGCCGGCGGCGATCACGTTGCGCGGGTTGCTGGTATTGGTGCAACTGGTGATGGCGGCGATGATCACCGCGCCGTCGGGCATCTGCCCCGGCACTTCCTGCCACTGGCCGGCGATGCCCTTGGCCGCCAGGTCGCTGGTGGCCACCCGGGCGTGAGGGTTGCTCGGCCCCGCCATGTTGCGCACCACCGAGGACAGGTCGAACTGCAACCCGCGCTCGTACTGGGCGCCCTTCAGGCTGTCGGCCCACAGGCCGGTCTGCTTGGCGTAGGTTTCGACCAGTTGCACCTGCTGCTCTTCGCGGCCGGTGAGCTTGAGGTAGTCGATGGTTTGCTGGTCGATGTAAAACATCGCCGCGGTGGCGCCGTATTCCGGAGCCATGTTGGAGATGGTCGCGCGGTCGCCCAGGGTCAGCGCGGCAGCGCCTTCGCCGAAGAACTCCAGGTAGGCGCCCACCACCTTCTGCTGGCGCAGGAACTCGGTCAGCGCCAACACCATGTCGGTGGCGGTGATGCCCGGTTGCAGTTTGCCGCGCAGCTCGACGCCGACGATTTCCGGCAGGCGCATCCAGGACGCGCGGCCGAGCATCACGCTTTCGGCTTCCAGGCCGCCGACGCCGATGGCGATCACGCCCAGGGCATCCACGTGCGGGGTGTGGCTGTCGGTGCCGACGCAGGTATCCGGGAACGCCACGCGCTTTCCGTTTTCATCCGGGCGCACCTGAATCACCGGCGACATTTTCTCCAGGTTGATCTGGTGCATGATGCCGTTGCCCGGCGGGATCACGTCGACGTTCTTGAAAGCCTTCTTGGTCCAGTTGATGAAGTGGAAACGGTCTTCGTTGCGACGGTCTTCCACGGCGCGGTTCTTGGCGAACGCGTCCGGGTCGAAGCCGCCGCACTCCACCGCCAGCGAGTGGTCGACGATCAGTTGGGTCGGCACCACCGGGTTGACCTGGGCCGGGTCGCCGCCCTGGTCGGCGATGGCATCGCGCAGGCCGGCCAGGTCCACCAGCGCGGTCTGGCCGAGAATGTCGTGGCACACCACGCGGGCCGGAAACCACGGGAAGTCGAGGTCGCGCTTGCGTTCGATCAGTTGCTTCAGGGAAGCGGTCAGGGTCGCCGGTTCGCAGCGACGCACCAGGTTTTCCGCCAGCACCCGCGAGGTGTACGGCAGGGTGTCGTAGGCACCGGGCTGGATCGCCTCGACGGCCGCGCGGGTGTCGAAGTAGTCCAGCGAGGTACCGGGCAACGGTTTACGAAATTCAGTGTTCATCGTCAGGACTCGGTCACGGTGATTACAAAAGGTGGTGCTGGCCTGGCCCCCTCCCCTTGTAGGAGCGAAGCTTGCTCGCGATAGCGGTATGACAGTCGACATCGATGTTGAATGTCTGTCCGTCTTCGCGGGCAAGTCTCGCTCCTACAGGGCTCAGGATTTATCCAGTGCGTTGAGCAGCCACCATTCAGCGACGTTCGATTGGCACGAACTTGCGCTGTTCGACGCCGACATACTCGGCGCTTGGACGGATGATGCGGTTGTTGGCGCGCTGTTCGAACACATGGGACGCCCAGCCGGTCAGGCGCGAGCAGACGAAGATCGGGGTGAACAGCTTGGTCGGGATGCCCATGAAGTGGTACGCCGAGGCATGGTAGAAGTCGGCGTTGGGGAACAGTTTCTTCTGCTCCCACATGGTCTTGTCGATGGCCTCGGAGACCGGGAACAGCACCTTGTCCCCTACTTCCTCGGCGAGCTTTTTCGACCAACCCTTGATCACCTCGTTGCGCGGGTCGCTATCTTTGTAGATCGCATGGCCGAAGCCCATGATCTTGTCCTTGCGCTCGAGCATGCCGAGGGTGCCCTTGATCGCCTCTTCCGGCGAAGCGAAGCGCTCGATCATTTCCATCGCCGCCTCATTGGCGCCGCCATGCAGCGGGCCGCGCAGCGAACCGATGGCCGCGGTGACGCAAGAGTACAGGTCCGACAGGGTCGAAGCGCAGACCCGGGCGGTGAAGGTCGAGGCGTTGAACTCATGCTCGGCGTAGAGGATCAGCGATACGTTCATCACCTTCACATGCAGCTCGCTCGGCTTCTTGCCGTGCAGCAGGTGCAGGAAGTGGCTGCCGATGCACGGCTCGTCGGTCACGCACTCGATGCGCTTGCCTTCGTGGCTGAAGCGGTACCAGTAGCACATGATCGCCGGGAAGGCGGCCAGCAGGCGGTCAGTGGCGTCGTGCTGCTGGGAGAAGTCATGCTCCGGCTCGATATTGCCGAGGAACGAGCAGCCGGTGCGCATCACATCCATCGGATGGGCGTCGGCCGGAATGCGTTCCAGCACCTCCTTCAGCGCCTGCGGCAGGTCGCGCAGCTTGCTCAGCTTTTGACTGTAGGCGTCCAGTTGCGCCTGGGTCGGCAGCTCGCCGTACAGCAGCAGGTAGGCCACTTCCTCGAACTGGGCGTCGGCCGCCAGTTCGCGCACATCGTAGCCACGGTAGGTCAGCCCGGCACCGGCCTGGCCCACGGTGGACAGTGCGGTCTGTCCGGCTACCTGGCCACGCAGGCCAGCCCCACTCAACACTTTTGCTTCGGCCATTGCTCTCTCCAATCTTGAATTTGTTAGGGAATCGGCAAATCGTCAAAACCGATACTGCTCTGTGTAGCCGCTGCCGCAGGCTGCGATCGGCCGATACGGCCGCGGCGCCCTCATCGACACCGGAGGACCTTCGGTCCTGTCGCAGCCTTCGGCCGCGGCTACAGGGTTCACGGCAGCAATCAGCGCGCTTCAGCCCTTCTTCTGGGCGAACAGCGCATCGAGCTTCTGCTCGAAGGTGTGGTAATCGATGCGGTCGTACAGCTCCATGCGGGTCTGCATGGTGTCGATCACGTTCTGCTGGGTGCCGTCGCGACGGATCGCGGTGTAGACGTTTTCCGCCGCCTTGTTCATGGCGCGGAACGCCGACAGCGGGTACAGCACCAGGGAAACATCCACGGATTTCAACTGTTCGGTGGTGTACAGCGGCGTGGCGCCGAACTCGGTGATGTTGGCCAGGATCGGCGCTTTCACCCGGCTGGCGAAGATCTTGTACATCGCAAGCTCAGTGATGGCCTCCGGGAACACCATGTCGGCGCCGGCCTCGATGCAGGCGGCGGCACGGTCCAGGGCCGACTCCAACCCTTCCACCGCCAGGGCGTCGGTGCGGGCCATGATCACGAAGCTGTCGTCGGTGCGGGCATCCACCGCGGCCTTGATGCGGTCGACCATTTCCTGCTGGGAAACGATCTCCTTGTTCGGACGGTGGCCGCAGCGCTTGGCGCCGACCTGGTCCTCGATATGGATCGCCGCCGCACCGAACTTGATCATCGACTTGACGGTACGCGCCACGTTGAACGCCGACGAACCGAAGCCGGTGTCCACGTCCACCAGCAGCGGCAGGTCGCAGACGTCGGTGATCCGACGCACGTCGGTCAGCACGTCGTCCAGCCCGGTAATGCCCAGGTCCGGCACTCCGAGGGAACCGGCCGCGACCCCGCCACCGGACAGGTAGATCGCCTTGAAGCCGGCGCGCTTGGCCAGCAGCGCATGGTTGGCGTTGATGGCGCCGACCACCTGTAACGGTCGTTCGCTGGCGACCGCATCGCGGAAACGCTGGCCTGGAGTGCTCTTGTTATTGGAACTCATGACTCACCTCGTGGAGTGGCTGTCTGCTGGGCGCCGTCCTGGTAATGACGGGCGATGTTGCGTTTGGAAGCGCCGATGTGACGGCGCATCAACAACTCGGCCAGTTCGCCGTCGCGATCGGCAATGGCATCGAGAATCCGGTGGTGCTCGGCGAACGCCTGGTGCGGGCGGTTGGGCGTGGCGGAAAACTGGATGCGGTACATGCGCACCAGTTGATACAGCTCGCCGCAGAGCATCTGCGTGAGGGTGCGGTTGCCCGCGCCCTGGATGATCCGATAATGGAAGTCGAAATCGCCTTCCTGCTGGTAGTAGCCGACCCCGGCCTGGAACGCCGCGTCGCGCTCGTGAGTCTCGAGGACCCGGCGCAGCTCGTCGATTTCCTCGATCGTCATGCGCTCGGCGGCCAGGCGGCAGGCCATGCCTTCCAGCGACTCGCGGATTTCATAAAGCTCGATCAGTTCGGCATGGCTCAGGGACACCACCCGCGCCCCGACATGGGGCACCCGCACCAGCAGGCGCTGGCCTTCCAGGCGGTGGATCGCCTCGCGCAGCGGCCCGCGGCTGATGCCGTAGGTGCGCGCCAGCTCTGGCTCGGAGATCTTGCTGCCCGGGGCGATCTCGCCCTTGACGATGGCCGCCTGGATACGCCGGAAGACGTTTTCGGACAAGGTTTCCGAATCGTCCTGGGTCACGACGGGGGGATCGAACTGATCCAACATATTGTCGACACCTTTAAAATCAATGCGACAAAAACTAGCTAACAGAAGGCTTTCAGTCAAAGGAAAAATAGATATTGTCGACAATCGTCTAATAACCCTTTGCACCAGGCTGGCGCAAAAGCCCCGCCCCGCCGCTGGCGCCATAAAAACAGCATGCTAGAATGCCGCCCGCATTTGCCTGTCACATTAATAAGGCAGCATACGAGGGAGCTTGCGCAGCAATGCCGGTCGCCTTGAACTGAAGAACCCATGCAACGCACCAGGATCTATGAGACTCAAGGCCTTCTCCCTATTGCTCTGCCTGCTCGGCCTGCCGGGCCTGAGCGCCGCCGCCGGCAAGACCGTCTACGGCCTGAATGAATACGCCAGGCTGGCCGGGATCGACCTGGAAGTCGCCGCCAAGCTCGACACCGGCGCCAAGACCGCCTCCCTCAGCGCCCGCGACATCAAGCGCTTCAAGCGCAACGGCGAATCCTGGGTACGTTTTTACCTGGCCATCGACACCGCCCATTCCCACCCCATCGAGCGTCCGCTGGCCCGCGTCAGCAAGATCAAGCGCCGCGCCGGCGATTACGACCCCGATGAGGAAAACAACAAGAAGTACACCGCGCGCCCGGTCATCGAGCTGGATATCTGCATGGGCAGCGCCCTGCGCAGCATCGAAGTGAACCTGACCGACCGCAGTGCCTTCCAATACCCGCTGCTGATCGGCTCCGAAGCGCTCAAGCGCTTCGACGCGCTGGTCGACCCCAGTCTCAAATACGCTGCTGGCAAACCTGCCTGCGCCACCGACGCTCATACCGCCGAGTAACTCCAATGCGCTCTCTTACCCTCCATCTGAAAGTCCTGATCGCCATCCTGGTGGTGCTGGGCATTTCGGTCACGGCCTATCAGATCTTCGTGCTCGGCATCCCGGTGACCGAAGACGCCACCGACGACCTGTGGAACATCGACGCCAAGGTCGAGTTCGTCGCCAACGCCAAGGACCCGATCAAGATCCAGATGTTCGTGCCGCCCCTGAGCCGCGACTATGTCAGCCTGAACGAGAGCTTCATCTCCAATAACTACGGGGTGGCGGTGAACCGCGTCGACGGCAACCGCAAGGTCACCTGGTCGGCGCGCCGCGCCAAAGGCAACCAGACCCTCTACTACCGCCTGGTGCTGACCAAGCGCTACAGCGCCGAAAAAGCCAAGATCAAGGGCCCGACCTTCCGCGACAGTCTCGCCGTCGAAGGCCCGGAAAAGATCGCCGCCGAAGCCCTGCTCGCGCCGATCCGCCAGCACTCGGCCGACGTCGAGACCTTCATCAGCGAAGCCATCAAGCGAGTCAACAACAGCAACGACGACAACGCCAAGATGCTCCTGGCGGGCGATCCGTCGCCGGCGAACAAGGCCAAGATCGTCGACCTGCTGCTGTCCATCGCCCACGTACCGATGGAGAAGGTCCACACCATCCGCCTGGTCGCCGACCAGCCACAGGCCCCCGAGCTATGGCTGCGCAGCTTCAACGGCACCGACTGGCTGTACTTCAACCCGGAAACCGGCGAGCAGGGTCTGCCCAGTGACCGCCTGCTGTGGTGGACCGGTGATGACAGCCTGATCACCGTCGATGGCGGCAAGAAAGCCACCGTCACCTTCAGCCTGAACAACAGCGAAATGAACGCCATTCGCCTGGCCAAGCTGACCGACGAGAACACCGACGCCAACTTCCTCGAATACTCGCTGTACGGCCTGCCGCTGCAGACCCAGCAGACCTTCATGATCATGGTGATGATCCCGATCGGCGTGCTGGTGATCCTGGTGCTGCGCAACCTGATCGGCCTGCAGACCCTGGGTACCTTCACCCCGGTGCTGGTCGCCCTGGCCTTCCGCGAGACCCAGCTGGGCTTCGGCATCGTGCTGTTCACGGTGATCACCGCGCTCGGGCTGTCGCTCAGGTCCTACCTGGAACACCTGAAGCTGCAGATGCTGCCAAGGCTGTCGGTGGTGCTGACCTTCGTCGTGGTGCTGATCGCCGCCATCAGCCTGTTCAGCCACAAGCTCGGCCTGGAACGCGGCCTGTCGGTCGCCCTGTTCCCGATGGTGATCCTGACCATGACCATCGAGCGCCTGTCGATCACCTGGGAAGAACGCGGCGCCGGCCACGCGATGAAAGTCGCCATCGGCACACTGTTCGCCGCCTCCCTGGCGCACCTGATCATGAGCGTGCCGGAGCTGGTCTACTTCGTCTTCACCTTCCCGGCGATGCTGCTGATCCTGGTGGGCTTCATGCTGGCGATGGGTCGCTACCGCGGCTACCGCCTGACCGAGCTCATGCGTTTCAAAGCCTTCGTCAAGGCAGATTCCTGATGTTCGGCCTGTGGAAGACCTGGAAGGCCCTGGAGGCCCGGGGCATCATGGGGATCAATCGGCGTAACGCGGACTACGTGCTCAAGTACAACAAGCGCAGCCTGTACCCGGTCGTCGACGACAAGATCATCACCAAGGAACGCGCGATCAAGGCCGGCATCCATGTGCCGGAACTGTATGGCGTGATCTCCACCGAGAAGGAAATCGACAAGCTCGGCGCGATCATCGACGGGCGCAACGACTTCGTGATCAAGCCGGCGCAAGGCGCCGGCGGCGATGGCATCCTGGTGATCGCCGACCGCTTCGAGGGCCGCTATCGCACGGTGTCCGGCAAGATCATCAGCCATGAGGAAATCGAGCATCAGATTTCCAGCATCCTCACCGGCCTCTATTCCCTGGGCGGCCACCGCGACCGGGCGCTGATCGAGTACCGGGTGACCCCGGACCAGATCTTCAAGAGCATCAGCTACGAAGGTGTGCCGGACATCCGCATCATCGTGCTCATGGGTTACCCGGTGATGGCCATGCTACGCCTGCCGACCCGCCAGTCCGGCGGCAAGGCCAACCTGCACCAGGGCGCCATCGGTGTCGGCGTCGACCTGGCCACCGGCCTGACCCTGCGCGGCACGTGGCTGAACAACATCATCAACAAGCACCCGGACACCACCAACGCGGTGGACGGCGTGCAACTGCCCTACTGGGACGGTTTCATGAAGCTGGCGGCCGGTTGTTACGAGCTGTGCGGCCTGGGCTACATCGGGGTCGACATGGTGCTGGACCAGGAAAAGGGCCCGCTGATCCTCGAGCTCAACGCTCGCCCGGGCCTGAACATCCAGATCGCCAACGACTGCGGCCTGACCCAGCGCACCCACGCCGTCGAAGCCCACCTGGCAGAACTGAAGGCGCGAGGCATCAAGGAAAGCGTCGAGGAGCGCGTGCAGTTCGCCCAGGACCTGTTCGGCCATATCCCGGCGGTGGAAGGCTGATCCAGCGCCGCACTCACTGGATAACCCTGTAGGGGGCAGGCAGGTGTAGCCGCTGCCGAGCCCCGGCGAGGCTGCGATCGTCTGCGCAGCAGACGCCAAATCAGGCACCGCGCAGCGTCAGTTACACCGCGCCGGCCGGTTTACGGGGCTGTGTCGGAATGCCGCCCACCTCGATCGCAGCCTCGCCATGGCTCGGTTGCGGCTACAGGGATATACGTCGTAAACCCGGCAATCGCCGACATCCCCACTAGGAGCAAATCCTTGGGGGGACTACAATCGCCAGCCGCGCTCCTCCGATGGCTGATCCGCCCCGCATGCTGACTTGCTCCGTACACCCGCTGCCCTATCGCCCCAACCCTGCCGAGTATTTCGCGGCGATCCGCCATGCCCCTGGCGCCGTCCTGCTGGACAGCGGCCGGCCGGCGGCCGAACGCGGCCGCTACGACCTGCTCAGCGCCTGGCCGCGGGCCCAGTTGGCCGTAGCCCAGGACGAAAGCGGCGAAGACTTCCTGCAACGCCTGCGGCTGAACCTGGACCAGCTGGGCCAGGCAGCGATCCCAGCGCCTTACCAACTGCCCTTCGCCGGCGGCCTGATCGGCTACCTGAGCTACGACTTCGGGCGCCATCTGGAACGCCTGCCCAGCCGGGCCCTGGACGACCTGCAACTGCCCGATGCGCGCTTCGGCCTCTACGACTGGGCGCTGATCAGCGACCATCAACAAGGCACCAGCCAATTGGTGTTCCACCCCACCCTCGCAACGGCCGAGCGCCAGCGCCTGATCGCCCTGTTCGACCAGGCACCGGCCAGCGCCAGCGACGACTTCAAGCTCAGCGAGCCGATGCTTCCTGACCTCAGCGCCGGGCAATATCAGCTCGCGTTCGAGCGGATCCAGGCGTACATCCAGGCCGGCGACTGCTACCAGGTCAACTTCGCCCAGCGCTTTCGCGCGCCCTGCAGCGGCGACCCGTGGAGCGCCTATTGCGCGCTGCGGGCGGCTTGCCCGACGCCGTTTTCCGGGTTCCAGAGTCTGCCGGAAGGCGGCGCGGTGCTGAGCCTGTCGCCGGAGCGCTTCGTGCGGGTCAGCGACAGGCAAGTGGAGACCCGGCCGATCAAGGGCACCCGCCCCCGCGGCCGGGACGCCGCCGAAGACGCGGCCAACGCCGCCGAGCTGCTGGCCAGCCCCAAGGACCGCGCGGAAAACCTGATGATCGTCGACCTGCTGCGCAACGACCTGGGTCGTACCTGCCGCATCGGCTCGGTGCGGGTGCCGGAGCTGTTCAGCCTGGAAAGCTACCCCAACGTGCACCACCTGGTGAGCAGCGTCACCGGCGAGCTGGCGGCGCACAAGGATGCCCTGGACCTGATCGCCGGCAGCTTCCCCGGCGGCTCGATCACCGGTGCGCCGAAGATCCGCGCCATGCAGATCATCGACGAACTGGAGCCGACCCGGCGTGGGCTGTATTGCGGCTCGTTGCTGTACCTGGACGTACGGGGCGAGATGGACAGCTCCATCGCCATCCGCAGCCTGCTGGTCAAGGATGGGCAAGTCTGCTGCTGGGGCGGCGGCGGGATTGTCGCGGACTCGGACTGGCAGGCCGAATACCAGGAATCCATCACCAAGGTGAAGGTGCTGCTGGAGACCCTACAGGGCCTCTGATGCCAGCCCTGTAGCCGCTACCGCAGGCTGCGGCTACAGGGGCAAGGTGCGATGCAACCTTACAGGCTCAATTCGCGGTTCGAGGCCTTGAGGAATTCCTGCTTCAGCTCGGCGAAGCTGTGCACCGCCGGGAATTGCGGGAACTCGCGGATCACGTTGTCCGGGGCATGGAACAGGATGCCAGCGTCGGCCTCGCCCAGCATGCTGGTGTCGTTGTACGAATCCCCCGCCGCGATCACCCGGTAGTACAGGCTCTTGAAGGCCAGCACCGACTGGCGCTTGGGGTCCTTCTGGCGCAGCTGGTAACCGGTCACCCGACCGCTGTCGTCGGTGATCAGGCGATGGCACAGCAACGTGGGAAAGCCCAGCTGGCGCATCAGCGGCTGGGAAAACTCATAGAACGTGTCGGACAGAATCACCACCTGGAAACGCTCGCGCAGCCAGTCGACGAACTCGACGGCGCCGTCCAGCGGCTTGAGGGTGGCGATCACTTCCTGGATGTCCGCGAGCTTCAGGCCGTGCTCGTCGAGAATCCTCAGGCGCTGCTTCATCAGCACGTCGTAATCGGGGACATCCCGGGTCGTCGCCTTGAGGGATGCGATCCCGGTTTTTTCGGCAAAGGCGATCCAGATTTCCGGGACCAGTACACCTTCCAGGTCGAGACAGGCAATTTCCACAAGACACTCCCGTTTGTATTGGTTATTCGAGCGAGCAAAAGGACTGCCGAACTCTAGCGATTCGCCCTGGCCCGCGCAACGCAGAGGAGTACGCCAGCCGGGGACAGATTTTGTTACCATCGCCGGTATCTAGAGCGCTCAGCGCCACCGACCTGCAGGAAACCGCCTGATGAGCCCATCGTTCGACGTCGCAGAACTTGCCGCGACCTATGCCCAAAAATCCGCCCAGGACATTCTCAAACTGGCGTTCGCCGAGTTTGGCGATGACCTGTGGATCTCTTTCAGCGGTGCCGAGGATGTGGTGCTGGTGGACATGGCCTGGAAGCTGAACAAGAACGTCAAGGTATTCAGCCTCGACACCGGGCGCCTGCACCCGGAAACCTACCGCTTCATCGAGCAGGTGCGCGAGCACTACAAGATCGATATCGAAGTGATTTCGCCGGACCCGGCCAAGCTCGAGCCTTTCGTCAAGGAGAAAGGCCTGTTCAGCTTCTACAAGGACGGCCACGGCGAGTGCTGCGGTATCCGCAAGATCGAGCCGCTGCGCCGCAAGCTGTCCACCGTCCGCGCCTGGGCCACCGGCCAGCGCCGCGACCAGAGCCCGGGCACCCGCAGCCAGGTGGCGGTACTGGAAATCGACAGCGCCTTCTCCACCCCGGAGCGTCCCCTGTACAAGTTCAACCCGCTGGCACAGATGACCAGCGAGGAGATCTGGGGTTACATCCGCATGCTCGAGCTGCCGTACAACAGCCTGCACGAACGCGGCTTCATCAGCATCGGCTGCGAGCCGTGCACCCGCCCGGTGCTGCCAAACCAGCACGAGCGCGAAGGCCGCTGGTGGTGGGAAGAAGCCACGCAGAAAGAATGCGGCCTGCACGCCGGCAATATCATCAGTAAAGGCTAAGCCCTCTTTCTTCTTTTCTGTAGGAGCGAAGCTTGCTCGCGAGACGGCGTATCTGACACACCGCTTCGCGAGCAAGCTTCGCTCCTACAAAGACCTCTCTCCCCTCGAAAATCTTGTACACATAAGTGTCACCACAGGTGCCATTTTTGTGTGCACTTTCTGCCTAATCGCCCCAAAAAGTTACACCCTTCTCCCTGGGCCATTTTCCACGGCGCTCATGGCTGACGCCTGCAAAAAATAAATACCTGGTTGATCGGTCAATTTATAGTTTCCGATTTTCAGCCACTTATGAATTTTTAAGAACAAATCGAAATTATCGGGCTTAGGCTTAGATTGGGATCTGGCACGGAAGTGGCTTAAGTCGCCGGGCATATTGTATACAACTTAATAAATAAATACATACACTTCATGTCCGCAGGCCGGGTTCCCGAATCCACCTGCAGATGCCCAGATCCCAGTGACTCCCGGACCCGCGCCGAAGATTGCCGAGCCTTGCGCTCAAGCACAGTCAGCGCGGGTCCGGGATCAGGAGCCAGCCGGAATGCGTACAAGTCTTTCCCACAACATCGCACTGGATTTGCCCTCCCCCCAACCCCACGTCAACCTCGACCCCGGTATCGGCCACGGCACCGCCACGGTCGAACTCAGCCCGCGCCTGCATAACCGCGACCTGGCACCGACCAAGGCCGAAGGCCGCCGCTGGGGTGGCTACAGCATCTTCGCGCTGTGGACCAACGACGTGCACAACATCGCCAATTACTCCTTCGCCATCGGCCTGTACGCCCTGGGCCTGGGCGCCTGGCAGATCCTGCTGTCCCTGGGGATCGGCGCCGCGCTGGTGTACTTCTTCATGAACCTGTCCGGCTACATGGGCCAGAAGACCGGCGTGCCCTTTCCGGTGATCAGCCGCATCAGCTTCGGCATTCATGGCGCGCAGCTTCCGGCGCTGATCCGCGCGGTGATCGCCATCGCCTGGTTCGGCATCCAGACGTACCTGGCGTCGGTGGTGTTCCGGGTCCTGCTCACCGCCATCCACCCCGGCTTCGCCGACTACGACCACGACTCGATCCTCGGCCTGTCGAGCCTGGGCTGGGCCTGTTTCGTGGTGATCTGGCTGGTCCAGCTGGCGATCCTCGCCTACGGCATGGAAATGGTCCGGCGCTATGAAGCCTTCGCCGGCCCGGTGATCCTGGTAACCGTGGCCGCCCTCGCCGCCTGGATGTACACCCAGGCCGATGCGCGCATTGCCTGGTCGATCCACGAGCCCTTGAGCGGTGGTGAGATGTGGCGCCAGATCTTCGCCGGCGGCGCACTGTGGCTGGCGATCTACGGCACGCTGGTGCTCAACTTCTGCGACTTCGCCCGCTCCTCGCCCTGCCGCCGGACCATCAAGGTCGGCAACTTCTGGGGGCTGCCGGTGAACATCCTGGTGTTCGCGAGCATCACCGTCCTGCTCTGCGGCGCGCAGTTCCAGATCAACGGCAAGATCATCGAGAGCCCGACCGAAATCATCGCCTCGATTCCCAACACCTTCTTCCTGGTGCTCGGCTGCCTGGCGTTCCTGATCGTCACCGTGGCGGTGAACATCATGGCCAACTTCGTCGCCCCGGCCTTCGTGCTCAGCAACCTGGCGCCCAGATACCTGACCTTTCGCCGCGCCGGGCTGATCAGCGCGACCCTCGCGGTGCTGATCCTGCCGTGGAACCTCTACAACAGCCCGCTGGTGATCGTGTACTTCCTTTCCGGGCTCGGCGCTCTTCTAGGCCCGCTGTACGGGGTGATCATGGTCGACTACTGGCTGCTGCGCAAAGGCCGGATCAACGTACCCGAGCTGTACAGCGAGCACCCGCAAGGCGCGTATTTCTACAGCCACGGGGTCAACCTGCGGGCGGTGGCGGCGTTCATTCCGTCGGCGCTGATCGCCATCGTCCTGGCCCTGGTGCCGGGGTTCGCCAGCGTCTCGCCCTTCTCCTGGCTGATCGGCGCCGGCATCGCCGGGCTGCTGTACCTGATCATCGCCAAGCGCCAGCCGCACTACGCGGACGTCAGCGGCGAGTCCATCGCCGTCGACAACGTAAGCCACTGACCGAACCGCCCGCGTGCAGCGGGCCCCGACTACCTCACCGATAAGGACAGCCCATGCGTATTCTCGTGGTCAACGTCAACACCACCGACTCCATCACCCAGGCCATCGCCCGCCAGGCCCAGGCCGTGGCCGCGCCCGGTACCGAAATCATCGGCCTGACCCCGCACTTCGGCGCCGACTCCATCGAAGGCAACTTCGAAAGCTACCTGGCCGCCATCGCCGTCATGGACCGTGTGCTGTCCTACGACCAGCCGTATGACGCGGTGATCCAGGCCGGTTACGGCGAACATGGCCGCGAAGGCCTGCAGGAACTGCTCGAGGTGCCGGTGGTGGACATCACCGACGCCGCCGCCAGCACCGCGATGTTCCTCGGCCACGCCTATTCGGTGGTGACCACCCTGGACCGCACCGTGCCGCTGATCGAGGACCGCCTGAAACTCTCCGGCCTGTACGAGCGCTGCGCGTCGGTACGGGCCAGCGGCCTGGCGGTGCTGGAACTGGAAGAAGACCCGGCGCGCGCCGTCGAGTCCATCGTGCGCCAGGCCGAGCTGGCGGTCAGCGCGGACAAGGCCGAAGTGATCTGCCTGGGCTGCGGTGGAATGGCCGGCCTGGACGAACAGATCCGCCAGCGCACCGGGGTGCCGGTGGTGGACGGCGTGACCGCGGCGGTGACCATCGCCGAATCCCTGGTGCGGCTGGGGCTGTCCACCTCCAAGGTGCGGACCTATGCCACCCCACGGCCGAAGACCATCGTTGGCTGGCCGGGGCGTTTCGGGCGCTGAGCCGGCGTTTTCCTTTATTGCGGATCGCGAGCAGGCTCGCCCCCCATAAGGGAGCGAGGGTGCCTCAGGCGGCCCTGAAGCGCTGCGCCAGGCCCTGCTCGGCGAACTGCTCGATCACGCGATCGACGAAGGCCCGGGCCTTGCCTGGCAACAGTTTGTGGCGACCACTGACGTAAACCACATGCGCCGACTTCGGGCTGGGACTCACAAGATCCCGGACACTCAATGTTTCCCTTGGGCGACCGCCGCCGGCCTCAGTGCAACGGCAACGCCACGTCGCTCCAGCTCATCCCTTACAAGGAGCTTGGTTACCTTGCCATAACCGGATTTCGGGAGGGCATCCCAGAAGTAGATGTGCTTTGGCATCTTGTAGCGCGCAATCCGCGTAGCCATCCACTCAAGCAGATCCCCTTCGCTTAATATCGCACCGTCCTTGCGCACGCAGACCGCGACCCCAATTTCGCCCCATTGAGCGTCTGGCAGCCCCAGAACCGCTGCCTCGGTAATGTCCTCGTGCATGAGGATTTTTTCTTCGATTTCCCGAGGGTAGATATTGGAGCCGCCCGAAATATACATGTCCGATGATCGGCCAGTGAGGTAGACGAACCCCTCGTTGTCCATGTGCCCCATGTCCCCCGTACGGAACCAGCCGTTGCGGAACGCCTTGGCGTTCGCTTCGGGGTTGTTGTAGTAGCCCACGAATACCGCCGGACCCACGACACAGACCTCACCCGTCACACCACTTGGCAGCTCGTTGCCCTCATCGTCCTGAATCGATACCTGCATACCGGTGCGCTCGTAGCCGCATGTCGAGGCGCGGGAGGCACTTGCGGTGCCTTCATGCTCCGAAGGCGGAAGAACGGTGATATTCCCTGTCACCTCGCCGAGGCCGTAATACTGGACCAGGACAGGGCCGAGTTTTTCAAGCGCGCGCTTTTTATCGGCTTCATACATGGGAGCGCCGGCATAGACGACATGGCGCAGGCTTTGGTGATTCCACTTGTCCACGCTGGGGTGCTCTACCATCATTTTCAGAACGGTAGGCACAGTGAAAATGTTCGTGAGGCGGTGCCTTTCGATGAGCTGGAAGGCCAGGTCGATGTCAAATCTGTCGGAGGACAGCACTACCGTCGTCGCCCCCCGCGCAACAATGTTCAGCTGGTGAATGCCGGCGCCATGAGACAGCGGCGCAACAACCAGCGAGCCATCTTTGTGAGTGGTGCCGGGCAGGAGATCAGCCAAGTGGTTGTTGATGACAAACGCAAGCTGGCCGTGGGTCAACACTGCAGCTTTCGGCTTCCCTGTAGTGCCAGAGGTGAACAGGAACCAACACGGAGTGTCCCTGCCGACCGCGGCGTTTGGAACCGACTCGCCAAGGTGCTTGAAGATGAGGTCGCTGGCAAACGGACGATGGTCCTGGACGACTGGTTTCGTGCCTTCCAACCAGATGAGATCCGTCTGCGGCGCGGCCTCGCAAACAGCCGCAGCATGCTCGGGGAAATCGCTCTGGCAAAGGAAAACGCGGCTCTGTGTCACGGATGCCATGTAGAGCACTTCGCTGGGGGTGATACGAAAGTTGGTCGGCACCCATATCGCGCCCAAACGGAAGGTGGCGAACAGCGACTCGAACATCTCGCTGCTATTTTTCGAATGCACGAGCACCTTGTCGCCCGGCCCGACGCCTCGCTCGGCAAGCCCTGCCGCAAGCGCGCTGACCCGTGCGTCAAACTGCGCCCATATCCATGTCGTGTCGCCATAGATAATCGCTGGGTGATCGGGCAGGCGTCGCGCATTTTGCGTCACCCAGTTAGCGAGGTTCATGACCCGTTGGGATACCGCTGGAATTTGATCCGCCATCATCATTTCGTACGCTCCAGAATAGAGACGTAGTTGGTCACTGCCGCCCCTCCCATGTTGAAAACCCCTGCCAGTTGAGCATTCGCGACTTGCATGTCTGCGGCTTCATTCATCAGTTGCATGGCAGCCATCACATGCATCGATACGCCAGTCGCCCCCAAAGGGTGCCCCTTCGCCTTGAGCCCGCCAGAGACGTTCACTGGCAGCCGGCCATTCTTTTGCGTGAGGCCTTCACGCACGACTTTCCACCCCTCTCCGGGCTTCGCGAGCCCCATCGCCTCGTATTGCAGCATCTCGGCAATGGTGAAGCAGTCATGCGTTTCCACCAGGCTCAGGTCGTCCAAGGAAATCCCCGCGGCTTTACGCGATGTATCCCAAGCGTGTCGAGCGCCCTCGAACAGCAGCGGATCACGACGAGAGAGAGGCAAGAAATCATTGACATGCGTGCGTGCGCGAAAACGGATTGCCCGAGTCAAAGTCGCAGCAGTCTCTTCATCCGCAAGCACGATCGCCGCCGCACCGTCGGACACCAGCGAACAGTCGGTGCGGCGAAGCGGCCCTGCCACCAGGGGATTCTTTTCAGATATTTCATTACAGAACTGAAAGCCGAGATCCTTGCGAATCTGGGCGTAGGGGTTGTGCACCCCATTGGCATGATTCTTTGCTGCAATCAGCGCCAGCTCTTCACGGCGATCGCCGTAACGCTCGAAGTAAGCACTGGCGATCCGACCGAAAATTCCGGCAAACCCTTCCGGGCTTTCTTCTTCCCGGCGATAGCACCCGCTCAGCAAGATGCCCGGGATGAGGCTGGAGCTTACTGCTGTCATCTTTTCTGCGCCGATCACCAGCGCAATGCGGCCGCGGCCGCTTTCAATGAAGTCCGCGGCAGCATGGATGGCCGCAGTGCCTGTTGCGCAAGCATTCTCGACGTGCACCGCCGGGGTAAAGCGCAAAGCGGGCTCGCCCAGCGATACCAGCGCACCTTCAAACCCTTGCGGGTTGAGGCCGTTGTTATAAACGCCAACAGCGATCATATCCACATCCCCAGGGGCGACTTGGGCGTGATCCAGAGCGGCCCTCGAAACCCGTGACATCAATGACTCGATATCAGGGTCATCAAGTTTACCGAAAGGCGTATGAGCCCAACCCACAACGGTAGCCCGCTTAGACATACTTAACCCTCCAAAGTGCGTATATATTCATTCAAGCCAATGACATCAATGAACTATCGCCAAAGGCTAGGCGATATGGGACAAACTCCCCGAACGTTTCAGAAGTTGCTCTAACTTGGCTTTCTCTCTGTACAACAGTTGCGCCAATTCATTAACTCGATCGCCAGAGAACCGACCTTCGACTCCAGCAATGGTTAATGCCGCGCACAGTCCACTTCTTTCATCGCGCAGTGCCACGGCCATGCCCCATGACCCCGAAAAGACATAGCCAGCATTCAATGAATATCCATTGCGCCTCGTTTCGACGAGTTGACGCCTTACCGCCTCCACCGAGTGACCGGGATAATGTTCAGTCAATTGCCTGCCATTCTTTGCAAGCACTGCTTCGACGTCGTCATCGCTCATGGCCGCGAGCAACGCCATGCCGGCGGCACCTGCACCCAGGGGATGCCTGGCTCCAGGCTGGAGGACATGCGAGCGCAGAGGATAGGTGCCCTCCTCGCGCGCCAGGCAAACCCACTCCATGTCACGCTGAACGCACAGTAGCGCTGCATCACAGGACGCCGCCGCGATATTCAGCAGGCTTTCCGAGGCCAGGCTTTGAATTCCATACCGCTCGGCAGCAATCACACCCAGCATGTAAATATCCAGGCCCAGGAAATATCGACGGCTTTGCGGGTCTTGCACCACCAGACCATTACCGATCAATGAGATCAGCAAGCGGCGCGTGGTGGGCTTGGTCATTCCCCCGGCGCGAACCAGCTCCGACAGGGCCAAGCCAGCATGACGCGCCGTCGAGATCAGCCTGACGAGCTGCATGGCCCTATCCAGCGTCTGACTCGTCGGAGACTGCTCGCGCCCCTCACTTCCAACAACGTGAATTTCACCCATGGGCTGCTCCACCTACCTGGTCCATATATCGGACCTAAAATGTCAGATCACGAATATTAAAATTACCAAAAATTCTTGAATCAACCATATCACCAGTCAATATTGGGCACAATGCAATAATAAAAGGTCCATATTATGGACCATCAGTGTCAATTTGAGAGAGGTTGTAACCTCGGCTTGCAGCCATCAAGGCAAAGAACGGGGCGGGAGGTATTACGAATGTATTCACCCAGCGCAATCCTGAAGAAGACGTCCTGATTCTGGCAAAACGCCCGAACTCCGCCGCCGAGTTCTCCGACGAAGCAGGTCTCGCACCAAGGGGTACCTGGGGGCCGAGTTGCAGCTACACAGGGCCATCCGCTACAAAGGATGGCGTCATAGCTGGCAACTCGGAACTGGATGAGGGGGATGCCACGCTGGGCCGGGATGCATCCCACGCTGTCGCGCTTAAAAATCCTAAGGGATAAAGATTGATAGATTGAGCACGATGCCAAGCGCTACCCAAGCAAAAGCGATCACCGCCTCAAAAGGCTTGCGTGAAGGAAAAACAAGAGTGACCAATACTCCGATGAGCACGCCGGGGAAGCTAAACAGATAAACAAGCCAAATAAGTGGATCCGTACCCCAGACGTCGAGCAGGTATAAATACACAGCCATGGCCATCGCTATTCCGCCCAGTGCGTTCCACGATGCCCTAAACAGCAGAGCGACACCGAGCACGGCAGCTTGTGGCAACCAATAAGCCGCGAAGTAATCCCAGGAGTACCCCACTTTTCGACTTGTCCAGATGACAACGGCAAGGCCTAGCGCAATGCCTATTGCTGCTATAGGCATACCCGCTTTCACGTTTTTTTCTGTTAGTTTCATTCCAATTGACCTTTGTGTTTTGTAGTTGCTGTGCCGCCCCGCTAAAGAACGCTTTATTCGAGCGATAGTTTCAGCACTCAAGTTGTGCCGGGGCTTTTCGATTACCTCTGCCCCCCTCCGGCGTATGACTGACAACCAATAAGTCGCGCACTTGAGAGGCCCGCTCAACAGCTGGCCGCAATCCCTCGCTGAAGATTCAGCCAATTCAACAAACTGGCCGCCGACATCGGCCGCACGCACAAGTAGCCCTACCCTTGTGTACACCCAAGCTCCAGCAGCACTTTGCGTTGTTCTTCGGTTTCGATTCCTTCCACCACCACTGACATACCCAACGCCTCGCCCAGCGCCAGGGCGCTACTGATAACGGCGCGGGACGCGGCTCAGGTGCAGCTCACAATCAAATGAATGAGCCAATTGTCTGAGCTTGGCCAGCAGGTTTCTTTAGGAAACTTCCTTCTCGATGTAGGACTTTTCCCAGAGTCATGACCTGCTCTACTCGACTGCAACGCTAGCGCCGATATCTGCAATGTCTGGATCAACCATGTGCTGCTCCAACGCATGCGCCAATCGCTCCATCGCTTGTTGCAACGCATCTACCGCTTCTGTCAGAGCGGCAGCGTCCCCCCCCGTGCAGACGGCCTCCAATTGCTCGCAGCACTGGATCAGGCTGCTCGCCTTGATGATCCGCGCCCCGCCCTTGACCCGGTGGGCCAGATCGGAAAGTCCCGACAAGTCGTGTTCGCCGAACAACTTGATGAGCCGCAACATATCCTCTTCGTTACTGCTGGTCAGATCCCCCAGCAATTTCCTGATCGCACTGTGATCGCCACGGGTCAGCTGTTGCAGGCTGCTCAGATTGATGTCGCCCTCGACAACAGGGCTCAGGACGCCATGGACAGATGACTGCGCCCCGGACTGCACCGAGGCGAGTCGGGCACTCAGGTCGCCCAGACTGATGGGTTTGAACAGGCAATCGTCCATCCCCTCCGCCACACAGCGGTCTTTTTCCTCAGGCTGGGCATTGGCGGTAAGACCGAGGATCAAGCAAGGCTCGGCCCCCGAGGACTTTTCTTCATCGCGGATGGCCCGGGTCAATTCATAACCGTTCATGACCGGCATGTTGCAGTCGGTGATCACCACATCGAAGTGATCATTACGCCAGGCCCGCAGGCCATGGGCACCATCCTCGGCATCGCTGACACTGTGACCGAGGTAAGACAATTGCCGGGAGAGCAGCAATCGGTTGGCCGGGTAATCGTCGACCACCAGAATGTTCAGCACACTCGCCTGATCCGTGAGTTCGGCCGTGGGCAACTCGGCCGCGGGCGCAGATTGCAGGATCAGCAGATCCAGGCGGATATCAATCTGCGTGCCCTTGCCCGGCACGCTGGCCAGGTGCAATTGCCCGTCCATCATTTCACACAGGGTACGACTGATGACCAGACCCAATCCCGAACCGCCCCGTGCCGACTGATGATTATTGCGGGCCTGGCCGAACGAATTGAACAACAGCGCCTGATCTTCGGCCGAAATGCCGATGCCGGAATCCTTCACCTGGACATGAATCGCCAGCCGCTCGCCACACACGCCGAGCACAGCCTGAACGCTCAAACACACTTCGCCTTCGTCGGTGAACTTGATCGCATTGCTCAGAAGGTTGGACAGAATCTGTTTGAAACGCAGAGGGTCGATCAAGACATCGCGACTGGCCTTGAGGTCGAAATCCAGCAACAGCCGCACCCCCTTCTGCCGCGCCACCCCTTCGAACATGCGCACTACCGACTCGACCAACTCACGCAGGCTGACCCGTTCCGGGGTCAGGGACAGGCGGCCGGATTCAATGCGTGCGATATCAAGAATGTCGCCAATCAGGTCCTGCAACCCCCGGGCTGCCCCCGAGGCCACCTCGATCGCGAAGCGGTCCATGACACCTTGATCGGCCTGCTTCATCGCCAGTTCGAGCATGCCGATCACGGCATTCATCGGCGTGCGGATTTCATGGCTCATGTTGGCCAGAAAAGTGGTTTTTGCCCGGTTGGCGTCGTCGGCACTTTTCTTGGCATTCTGCAATTGATCCATCAGGCGCTGACGATCACTGATGTCGATCCAGCCGGCAATGATGCCGGCAACCACGCCATCACTGGTGCGATACGGCAACATCCAGTGGTACACCGTGTGGACCACACCGTCACTGTGGGTGTAGGCGCGATCCTGTATCCATCGCGTACCGCTCTCCATCACCTTCATGTACTCGGCCTGGAGCGTCAGAGCATCGGAATGGCCAACCACTGTGCTCTCGGTAATTCGCTGGCCCATCACGGTCTCGCGCGGGACGCCCAGCACTTTAAGGTAGGCAGAGTTGCAACTCACCAGTCGCCCCTCGCGGTCGCGCACGTAAATCGGATGGGGCGTTCCATCGATCAAGGCACTCATGAACTCCATCTGATCGTTGAGCGCCAGCTCGGCTTTTTCCCGAGTGGACACCAACTTGCGCAGATGAACAATCCAGACCAGCGCCAGTATCAACAACAACGTGAAGATGACATATCCCCGGATGACCGCCTCGCGATGGTGCAGCCAGCGGTCATGACCGATCATCGCATCGTGGAGCCAACGACCCGTCAGTTCATCCAGTTCCTCCGGAGGAATGCTTTGCAGGGCCTTGTCCAGAATCGAGTACAGCTCCAGCGCCCCGCGGTCGGTGGCGAACCCCGTCTGGGCCAACAGTGGACCGACCACATTGGCCGCCCGCAAGCGGTCGCGGTACTGGCGCAGAATCAGGTAACGCCCGTTGATCAGCGAATTGATGGCACCGTCCGCCTCGCCTTTGTCCACCAGCGCCATGGCCTCGGCCGACGTCACGGTCTCGATCAACTGGATGCCCGGGAATGTTTCGCTGATGAAATCATGCAGCGCATTGCCGCGCCTGAGCGCTAGTTTTTTACCGAGCATGCTCTCCAATGTTTCTGGACTGCCCGCCCCGCCCCGCGTGATCAGGACAAACGGGCCGGTCAAATAAGGCCGAGTTAACCGCAGTTCGCCTTCATGGACGGTACTGGGTGTGAACGCCGCAATCAGGTCCGCATTGCCGGCCCGGACCTGCTCGATCAGTTTGTCCATCGAGTTGCCGCGCAGTACATCGAACTTCAAACCGGTGCGCTGACTGATCTTGGCCAGGACCTCGACGCTGATACCCCGGAACTCACCCTGCCCATTGAAGAAGGAGACCGGAGCAAGACCGTCGTTGACGGCCACGGTCAGGCGCGGGTGTTTTTGCATCCAGCGTTGCTCGGCCGCGCTGAACTTAAGGGGTTCAAAGCCGGTGATGCTCATGCCTGCCGCACCCCAACGGCGCAGAATCGTCGTGCGCTCGGTGATCGGGATGACCTCCAGGGCGGCATTGACGATGCGCAGGAGCTGAGGGTTGCGCTGATGCAGGGCGAACGAAAAATGCGCGCTGTACGCACTCGGCAAGGTCGCCAGATGGACGTCGTTGAGGAAGTACTTACTGACCAGATAATGGGTACTGACGGCATCGCCCAGGTAAGCATCGACCTGATTGAATGCCACGGCGCCGATCGCGCTCTGGATCGAGGGGTAAAGTCGCAGATCGGCTTTGGGGTAGACCGCACCGATCACGTCCGTCGGCTGGAAATTATCGAGTATGGCCAAGCGGCTGACGCCCAGGTCTGGCGCCAACACCTGGCCGGCGCCGCTGCGCGTTACCAACACCGATGGGGCCTGCACGTAGGCACCGGTGAGCGTCAGCTCGGGATCGGCCCCATCGAAACTGTTTGCACTCCCCACCAGATCCAGCTCACCGCTCCTGAGTGCCCGCAGCGCCTCGGCCCGGGAATCGAAACGCAGCACCTCGATCCTGATGTGCAACATCCTGGCCAGCAGCTCGGCATAATCGGCCGTAATGCCCTCATAATCCTGGCCACCGATGGTCATATCGAAGGGCGCATAATCCGGGGCCGACACCCCCAGTCGCAGTGAGCTTTTGTTGCGCAACCAGCGCCAGTCCGCCTCCTCCAGAACGACCGCAGGGGTTTCGCCATTCGAGCGACCGAAGAGGTTCAGGGTTTGCACCGCGCCCTGCGCCGGCGCAACACACCCCACCGGGCCGAGCAGACAGGCGGCCAGCCCGAAGCAACGCAGAAGAGTGTTCATTCAGATCAGATTATTGCGCTTGGCAAAGTCGGCCAGGTACACCACCGACTTTACATTGAGCTTTTCAATGAGGCGGGTTTTATAGGTGCTGACGGTCTTGTTGCTCAGCAACATGGCATCACCGATTTCTTTGTTACTCAAGCCTCGGGCAAGTTGCTGCAAAATGATCAGCTCCCGATCCGACAGGCCGCGAATCATCTCCAGTTCGGTGGAGTCGATACCGCTTCGGCGTACAGAGCTCACTGCAAGATTGGGAAAAAGGGTATAGCCGGCCATCAGCGCCTTGATCGCTTTGCTCAGCTCGCTCAATTCATCGGTTTTCGAGACATAACCGGCAGCGCCTGCCTTCATGCAGCGCATGGCATAAAACGCCGCGGGCTGAGAGGTCAATACCAGGATCTTGCTCGACAGTTTCAACCCACTGATCCGGTTGATGACTTCCAATCCATCCAGCCTGGATATGGCGATATCCAGCAGGATCAGTTCCGGCTCATGCTGGCGAGCCATTTGCACAGCATCGGCGCCATTGTCAGCCTCGGCGGCGACTTCAAATTGCTCACGCTCCAGCAATACCTTTACCGCCGCTCGAATGAACGGATGATCGTCGACAATCACAGCCTTATGCATTTGAACCTCACTGCAATACGCACAGAAAAATACCAGTGACGGAAAGGGCCATGCCTCACAAAAATATTTAACGAATCACCGACTTATGCCGCCCGCGTCACTCAGTAATCAGGCAGTTATATCGATCTACTTCAGGAATCGAGACTTACGCTTTCAAGTAGGTGAATCCGGCTCTTGCAACCACCGCAGGAACCGTGAGGAGCACATCTCGCCAGTTACTCTGCAAATGACTTAATGTAAAAATTCTGGCAATTCCATCTCATTGGAAACGAAGGCTATCCAGCCTGATCTGTTTTATGAGTCATCCCGAATTGCTGAAAAGAAACAGAGGTTGCCAACTTCCAAATCAGTGGCCCACCCCGCGATCAATTTTCAATTGGCCAGGCGGGCCAGCTTCCAGTAGTTGGTCACTGGGTTGCGCGGTCGTTAACCCAAGGAGCCGATAGAGTTCTGGAAGGCAATTACGCCCTTCTCGAAAGACGCCAGCATTTCATCCACTTCAGCATCGGAAATAGTCAACGGCGGGCAAAACATCAGCCATTCTCCGTAGGCGGCACCTGCCGTGCGGCGTGAAAAAAGCAGCAGCCCATACTCTCGACAGATCAATCCAATTTTTTCGCTGGCTCGCACTTCATCGGGAAAGATTTCCTTCGTGTCCTTATCGATCACGATTTCGATCGCCATATGCAAACCAATACCCCGGATGTCACCGATGACTCTCGTTCTTTGCTTCAGCTCTTCCAGGCGAACCCGGATTCTTTCGCCAAGCACAGCGGCCCGCGGCATGAGACCTTCGTCCTCCAGCACTTGAAGCACCATATTGGAAGCGGCACACCCAAGCGGATTGGCGGAGTAGGTATGGCCATGCTTGAATCCACCGCTCCGCCTCACGTCCTCGACCATCCCGGAAGACGCGAGTACCGCTCCCAGAGGCGCGTAAGAGCCGCTGACACCTTTTGCCAATGTGACAATGTCGGGGCGACAGTTGGGCCAGTGATGTCCAGCGAGAAATTTTCCGGTACGACCGGCGCCGCTCATGATCTCGTCATAGACCATCAACACGCCGTAGCGGTCGCATATCTGGCGACAGCGATCGTAGTAGCCGGCAGGCGACACAAGCGCGCCCGTCGAAACACCCCCTACCGGCTCGATCATGAACGCCAAAACCGTATCAGGGCCTTCAGCAATGATGGTGTCTTCAAGTTGACGGACGCAGCGATCGATTACATCGCCGACAGATTCATGGGGCGCCCGGCGATACAGCAACGGCGCATCAACCTTCGGCATCTCGACAAACATGGGTTTGTAGGCCTTGGCATAGTCCGTGTCGCCGGTTATCCCGAGCAGGGCCGTCGTGGCGCCATGGTAGGACGGTACCCGACTGATAATCTTGTAGCGACTGGCCTGCCCCCGTGAGACAGCAACCTGGCGGGCGAACTTGATCGCGGCCTCATTGGCCTCGGAACCGCCGGAAACAAAGAACGCCGCTTCAAAGTCCCAACCGCTCAAGCGGGCAAGCCGCTCGGCCAGTTCTTGGCTTGGGTCGTTATCCCAGCGCATGCTGTGGGCATAGATGATCTTACTCATCTGCTCACGCATGGCCTCCAGAACTCTAGGATGACCATGGCCGATATTGACCGAGACAGCTCCGGAAGAGCCATCCAGCAAACGTCGTCCGTTATGATCCCAGATATAAACACCTTCGCCGCGGACAACTTTGGGGAATTCGGCAGAGCCGGCAGGTGTAATGAAATGTTGATAGCGCAAAGCCATAACTAGCTCTCCATATGAGTACGAGCAAACGGCCGAACTAATCGGCTGAACAATCAATCACCATGAATTAAAATGCTGCCGCCATATTTCAGCTAACAGCGGCCTTATAGGCTCTAAAACCTTTACAGCATAAAAACAAGAGGGCTGCACACACAAAAAAATCAATTGGCAAGTTCTTGAGCGCTCGTCCTGATCATGTAATGACAGAATTCGCCCGAAGATATATATCCGAGCCGTCTACACGGGTGTTACCGAGCATCGAGTTTGGAAGTTATTATTCTCAAGCGTTAGCCGTACGCTGCAGAAAGCGTACTGTTCGTTCGTTTTTCGGGTTATCAAATAATTGCGCAGGCGGCCCTTGTTCAATAATCTTCCCACCATCCATGAACACCACTTCATCGGCAACTTCACGGGCAAAAGCCATCTCGTGAGTGACCACAATCATGGTCATGCCCTGTTTGGCCAAATCGCGCATGACATTCAACACTTCCCCTACAAGTTCGGGGTCCAGGGCGCTTGTCGGTTCGTCAAACAGCATGGCGTCCGGCCGCATCGCCAGTGCCCTGGCGATCGCCACCCGTTGTTTCTGCCCTCCTGAAATTTCATCAGGAAAGTAGTCGGCACGGTGAGCCAACCCCACTTTGGCCAACAACTCACGCGCCAGTGCCTCAACCTCTTTGGGCCGACAACCTTTAACGGTAACCGGGCCCTCCATGACATTCTGCAGTACGCTCATGTGAGGAAACAGATTGAAGTCCTGAAATACCATCCCTAGCCGGGCGCGCACGGCTGCAATCTGCTTGGGGCTGTGCGCCTTGGCCCTACCGGAAGTTGAGTCGAAAAAAATTCGTTGACCGCCCAGGAGTATCGTCCCGGAGTCCGGCTGTTCAAGGTAGTTGATGCACCTGAGCAGCGTGGACTTTCCACTGCCGGACGGACCAATGATGACTACAACTTTTCCGGTCTCTATGGTGAGGTCGATGCCATGCAATACCTCGTGATCACCATAAGCCTTGTTCAAGCTTTTCAGTTCGATCATGAGCGTTCCCCTACTGCCGATCTTTCCGGGGCAGACGCTACCCGCGCGACCTTGCGTCGATATCCGCCTTGCGTCCGTTTTTCCAACCGTCGAACCAACAACGCACAGGGATAGCTGACTGCCAGGTAGAGCACCCCACAGATGGTATAAACCGTGAAATATTCATAGTTACGGACAGCGATGATCTGGCCGGCAAACATTAACTCCTGCAACGTGACTACCGATGCAAGTGCACTGTCCTTGAATAACGCGATCAGGTAGTTACCCAGCGACGGTAGTGTCAAGCGTATCGCCTGGGGAAGAATCACTCGGCGGAATGTTTGAAGTTCACTCATGCCCATGGCCGCAGCGGCTTCCCTTTGCCCCTGCGCAATACCGTTGATACCCCCTCGATAGACTTCACTAAGGTACGCAGTCATGCTCATGGAAAGACCAATCACAGCCGCACTGAACGGCGCTACCTTGATACCGATGATCGGGAATACGTAGTACACATAAATCAATTGCAATATGACGGGCGTACCGCGGATCACCTCCACGTAGATGTGGGCTAAAGTGCGCAACACGCGGTGCCGTGACAACTGAGCCAGCGCGACAGGTACCGCCAGTACAGCGCTCAAGCTAAATACGATAACCGTCAACAATACAGTCAGACCTAGCCCCTTCAGGAACACGGGCCAATAGTCGAGTACGACTGAGAAGTTGAATAAGTTCATACTTCACCCCCTGGCTTTACCAGTTCTTCTCAAGCGGGTGAAGAAACAGATTGCGATTACTCAGACCGTACTTTTTCAATATCGCAGAGACTTCACCCGCTCCTCGCACTTCAGCCAACGCCTGGGTGTACGCGGCTCGGAAGGTGCAATCATCTTTGCGCAAACCATAGCGTGCGTAACCATACCCGTACTTGGTAATCATTTCTTCAGGAACCGGGACGCCCTTAAGCTGCTTGATCGGCAGTTCTGGGTTGGATTTGAGCCAGTCGACGACGGTCACATCGTCTTCCAGTACCGCATCGACGCGCCCGGTAGCCAGCGCGCCGATTTCCTGCTCGGCCCCCGGGAACGCAATAGACTCGGCGCCGATCTTGCGCAGATATTCGTCAGCAGCAGATCCCACAACAGCACCGACTTTCTTCCCTTTAAGGTCGGCGTAGGAGCTGACCTGCAACTCGGAGTTTGCCGGAAGAACGATAATTGGGCCGTACCACCAGGATGGCCCCGTAAAGCTGATGGCTTTGATCCGGTCTGGCGTGACGTGGATGTTGGTACCGATCACATCGATACGCTTGGACAGGAGCCCGGGCACGAGCTGGCCAACAGGAGTGACTTCGTATTTTATCGAGGTGATGCCCATCCATTTCAGCGCGGCCTCATTGATCTCCACGTCAATGCCTTCGGCCTTACCGGTGGTGGTATTGAGGTACGAGTGAGGAGGAGCGGATACGATACCGATAGTGATACCGTCCTTGATGTACTGGCTGAAGGAGTCGTCGCCGCATTTCTCGTAGCTCGGGGCAACCTCGTAGGCCATGGCTGGCATTGCAAGGTTTGCGACAGCGGCGATACAAAATACCGACAAGATACACTTGGAAGCTTTCATGACTAGATTCCCTACCGAACGTGATTAATTGAAATTGTTGGAACCGTTGGGTGGCAGTTACAAAGGCATTGTTGCGGTACACGCAGGGCCCCAGAGAGGCAGCTCTACAGACCGTTTTACCGTGCAGATCTCCTAGTTGCTTAAGCTACGCTGAGAGTCTCAGTCCGACCACTCAGTCAAAGGAGGGTCGCCCATGACAGGCGTTCCTGCCTGACAGGTGAACGACCAGTGACCCTAAACCTCAGCTCATACTCTCTGTCTAATACTTGTCCTCCTGTACTCTTGTATACATAGATAGGTCTAAAAAATCACCCAGGAGGTGATTTCGCGTTACTGGTCTGACTACTCGACGGCAAGGCACTCCAATACGTGCGGTACAAGAGCCTCTTTGAACCTGACCAGGTCATTGGTTTTCAGAATGCTCAGCAGCTGTTCATGATCCTCGTACACCTTGGTATTTGGAACCCTCAAACCTACTGCGATCAGTATCTTGCTCGACATCTTGTCCCAGATATCCAATAGCGTACGGTTGCCGCTTGCCAGATAAATAGCCCGATGAAAGTCCATATCCGCCTGCGCAGCCAGAAAAGCGGAGCCCTTGCGTATCGCGCCCTGCAAATTATGCAAAGCATCCTCGAAGGGTTCGAGCAGTCGCGGGTCTTTAGCAATTGCGCTCATCGCCAGCTCAACTGCATAAGTCTCCAGTACGACCCGTACAGAAAGCATCTGCTCCAACGACTCTCGATCCACATCGACCAGGCACACCTCTCGGTTTGTCGTGACGACGATGCCCTGGCTCTCAAGGGTCTTGAGAGCTTCACGTACAGGCACCCGGCTTACGCCGAACGCTTCAGCCAGCTCCACTTCAATGAGCCGGGCGCCAGGGGCCAGATGCCCGTGAATCGCCGCACTGACGATAGAGTCGGCGACCTGATCCCCCAGCGTGCGAGACCGCTCATTGGCTACGACCGGAAATTTCGAGACCGCCATGACTGTTACCTTATAACCTATTTGACGAAGCTTCTTGCCTACAATGTATTTCAGTATACATACATACATTGCGAGTTCAATACCGATTGTCGAGCCGTTCAACGCGGGTTACGTTACCGGCGCCAGTCTGATCATCGACGGCGGTTTCGCGCCTGGTCCAGCCCCCAATGCAAAACGCCGGACAACCCTTTATCAGGTTGCCCGGCGTTTTGCTTTTGTAGCCGCTGCCGCAGGCTGCGATAGGCCCGACAGGGCTTCAGGGATATCAAGAGCGGCGCCTCCTGCGGAGTCGATCGCAGCCTGCGGCAGCGGCTACAAGTTCAGGACCACTGCAACAGCGGCAGACCGCAGGCGGCCGGCTGGAAGCCCTTGAGCGAACGCAGAATGGCATCGGCATGGGCGTACTTGGCATCCGCCATCGCCGGATCGGGAATGGCGATCGCAGTCATCCCCGCTGCTTTCGCCGCGGTGACACCGAAGGGCGAATCCTCGAACACCAGGCAATCCTCAGGTGCCACCCCCAGGCGCCGCGCGGCGGTGAGGAAAATATCCGGCGCCGGCTTGGCCGCGCCCACTTCCGGGTCGTCGGCGGTGACTATGGTGTCGAACAGCGCGAACCAGTCGCCATGCCGGGTGGTTTTCTGTGCGAAAGACTGGCGCGAAGAACTGGTGCCGACAGCAATCGGCACCTGATTGGCCTTCAGGTGCTGCACCAGCTCCTGCGCTCCCGGCATCGCCAGCGCGCGAGGAAAGCGCTCGCGCATCAGCGGCTCGCGAATCACCAGGAACTCCTCTGCGGTGATCGGCAGGTCCAGGGCTTCGACCACATAACGGGCCAGGTCCGCGGCGCCGCGACCGATGATGTTCTGCTTGATGGTCCAATCGAAGGTGCGGCCGTAACGGTCGGCGATGATCTGCGTCACCTCGGTGTAGATGCCTTCGGTGTCCAGCAGCAAACCGTCCATATCGAAAATCACGGCCTTGATCGGGCCCACATCGCTCAACTGTGCATTCATCGCATCTGATCCGTTAACAAAGAACATCCCGGGGAGCGGCTCAGGTACGGCCCGTTTTTGCCCGATTAAAGGGTTCAGCAGCATAGCCGTGGCGGATGACGGGGAGCAACCATGGCCACCTGCAGGCAAACAAAAGCCCGGACAGGCCAGGCTCGATCACCGCTGACTAAAAACTAGCGCCCCGCGCGTCCGCTGCCGTCATTGCCGCCCAAGGCGCCCGGGCACATCGCAGCAAGGCTGTCCGCAATTTGCCCCTCCGCGGATTGCGCCAGGCTGGAGAAACATAAAAGGGAGACCAGCGCGACCACCACCAGGCTCAGCAGCTTGGCGCGCTTCGACAATCCTTGCGGGGCGGCGTCGCGCTCTGGGGCAGGCAAGGGATAGTTCGGGGTGTCGCCCTTATCGACAGGCTTCGGATCATGCTTCATAGGCACCTCATACCGATCATGCCGGCGTGTTGAGCGCAGGCCTCAGGAGTCAGTGCTCTGCGGCTCGTCTGCCTCATCGTCATCTATCAGCGGCACCAGGGCGTCGTCCATCAGCGAGCCCGGGTCTTCATTGCCCGGATCGTTGACCAGTGGCACGCCAGAGGAGTCCTGGTCGTTGTTGCCTGGAGTTTCTGCAGTCATGGCAAACCTCGTCGAAACAATGGGCCATTACTGAATTCGAGGGGCTGGAGCGATATTCGTTCCCATGAAAAAAGCCCGGTACAAGACCGGGCTTTTTTGCGCACTGCAGCCGAATCAATCGTGCTTGTGCTTATGTTTGTGCTTGCCGCCGGAGTGGCTGTCACCCATGCTGCTGCCCAGCGCACCACCAGCCGCGCCACCCAGGCCGGCACCGATGGTTGCGCCTGTACGGCCGCCCAGTTTGTTACCGATCACCGAGCCACCGGCCGAACCCAGGCCGCCACCGATGGCCGCTTCGGTGCGGCTGCCTTTGCGGGCACCGACTGCGCTACCGGCAGCGCCACCGATACCGGCGCCGACCGCGGCACCGGTACTGCCGCCAATCTGTTGTCCCACCACATTGCCCAACGCGCCACCCAAACCGCCGCCAACCGCAGCAGTGCCATCACCGGCGGCCATCGCACCTTGGGCAACCAGGAGCCCCAAAACCAGAGCAGGCAGTGTCAAACGCATGATGTAAACCTCGAAAAAGATACTGAAGAGTCATTCTAAAGTGCTGTCTGACCAAAGCTGAGCCGCGCCAACAAAACGCAACAATCCATTTTGGTCAAAATATTGGAGCCGTTTTTCCGGAAAGAGTTTTCACCCAGGCAAAAAAAAGCCCGCTGGGGGACGGGCTAATAGGATTTACTTTAACGGATGGTTCGAGACTACTCAGTCGCTTGTGAATAATTCGTGAAAAGTCCCCCCCCCCTCCTTTTCAACGGATGCAGTGCAAGATTCCACTTCGCTCCGCTCGCCATTGCCTGCCTCCAGGCAATAAAAACCCCGCTCAAGTGCGGGGTCGTTCGGTATGAAGGTTACCTTCTCTTGGGAAGCGCCGTTTTCGGAAAAAACGTCGTCTGACTCACCTTGGGTAACGCACTGGATCGGGTCTTGACTGCCAACACCTTGACCTGCGGTTCACTTTCAAACGCTGCCTGACCGCAGCGCACCAGGTTGTTGATTGGGAACTCATCCCCGTTGTCCTCGATATAAGGATCGCTCATCTCCCTGCTCCCTCCAACAACCGGCCGATACCGGCAAACACCTGATTGCCTAGGAGATATCGACCGTCACAGCTTTTCAGACTAGACGGTCATTTAGGGACCGAAAGTTCACGAGATAAAAGACCGACGAATGGCCCACGCCAGCGCGGGTCGTTCAAGAGAAGGGTTTGTCGCTGGACAAGGAGCCGGTGCCGGCACCAGCCCCTTGTGTCTAGCCTAGACCTTGCGCGCGTAGTTGCTGGCGCCGAACCAGTCGACGATCACCACGGTTTCATCCCCCACCACCCAGGCGTCATGACCTTTCGGCAGGGAAGTGATGTCGCCCGGGCCGGCAATGATTTCGGTACCGTCATCCATCAGGATCGCCAGCTTGCCCGCCACGTGATACTGAAAGTGCGGCGCCTGGCAGGACGGCGTCTGGGCCAGCGGCTTGATATCGTTCGACCAGCGCCAGCCCGGCTGGAAGGTGTAGCGTCCTACCTCGCATTCACCAACCTTCAGGATCTCAGCCTTGCCATTGGAAAACTCGCGAGTCTCATCCGGTTCGGAGAAGGATTTATGTTCGGTGACCTGTTCATGCATGGACATGATCGTGTCCTCGATTGAGTGGCTGCAAAGCCTGTCGACGCGAGCCACACCGCCCCACGCCCACAGACCGCCCAGCATCGCCCCATTCGATGCGCATCATTTATTTTAGTCCTGAAACCGCAGGCAGCCCGGGACGGGCACTGAAGATGCCTCACAAAGAACAGCTGGATTTTTTTTGCGGCGCCAGAACGCAAAAAACCCCTGACTTCTCGAGGAAGTCAGGGGTTTTGCGTAGATCGAATATGGCGGTTGAGGAGGGATTCGAACCCTCGATACAGTTTCCTGTATACACACTTTCCAGGCGTGCTCCTTAAGCCACTCGGACACCCAACCGTGTCTCGTCAAACCGATTCAGTCTGTCGAGGCGCGCTAATGTAGTCGAAAGCTTTTCCGATGGCAAAGGTTTTTTTCAGAATTTTCATGTGCTTAAGACATTTCTTCAAATTCCGCCGCTGTGACGGCGTTGGCGCCATGGCAAACCGGCCAATCTCTGGCCTGGCTGACAGCCATCCGCAAGGGCCGATACCCGCCCCTGGTGGCCGGCTACGCTGATCGGGCCACAAAGGGCTGACTCGCCAGTCAGTCACAGCGCTTTACCTGACCTGTGACGGTGGGTAACGTCTGCCCCACTTCAATACAAGGAATTGCGTCATGAGTGAGTTGATTTCTTACCACCTCGAAGACGGTATCGCGACCCTGACCTTGAACAATGGCAAGGTCAATGCCATTTCCCCGGACGTGATTGCCGCTTTCAACGCTGCACTGGACCAGGCCGTCACCGATCGCGCGGTGGTGATCATCACTGGGCAGCCGGGCATTCTGTCCGGCGGTTACGACCTGAAGGTGATGACCTCCGGCCCTAAAGAAGCCGTGAGCCTGGTGACCTCGGGCTCGACCCTGGCCCGCCGCCTGCTGTCGCACCCCTTCCCGGTCATCGTTGCCTGCCCTGGCCATGCCGTGGCCAAGGGTGCCTTCCTGCTGTTGTCCGCGGACTACCGCATCGGCGTCGAAGGCCCGTTCAGCATCGGCCTGAACGAAGTGCAGATCGGCATGACCATGCACCACGCCGGCATCGAACTGGCCCGCGACCGCCTGCGCAAATCCGCCCTGCACCGTTCGGTGATCAATGGCGAGATGTTCGACCCGCAAGGCGCGGTGGATGCCGGCTTCCTCGACAAGCTAGTCAGCCCCGAAGAACTGCAAGGCGCCGCGCTGGCCGCCGCCCGGCAACTGAAGAAGATCAACATGACCGCCCACAAGAACACCAAGCTGAAAGTGCGCAAGGCGCTGCTCGAAGCCCTGGACAACGCGATCATCCTTGATCAGGAACACCTGGGCTGAAGCCTGGAGCCGCGACCTGCCAGCCCGGCCCTGCGCCGGGCTTTTTTATGCGTCAACGCCCCCCAGGACGAGCCGGACGCTCTGGACCGCCACTGTCCCAAGAGTCGGAAACATGCCCTTAAACATCGGCTATCTCCTTCTTCCCTACAGGTAATTGCCGAAAACAGTGCACATCCGTACACTGCGCCACCTTTTGTTCCCGGTGGGCCTGTAGATGCTGTATCTGTTTCGTATGTTGTTGATGGGCCTGCATTTTATTGCCGCGGGAATACTCGGCGTGGTGCTGGGTCTGTGCCGCCCGTTCAACCCGGACAACAGCCGCCTGTGCGCGCGCCTGTATGCGCTGCCGGCCATGTGCATTCTGCGCCTGCGGGTCAAGACCGAAGTCGGGCCGCTGATGGACAAGCCCGACAGTTGCGTGATCATCGCCAACCATCAGTCCAACTACGACCTGTTCGTGTTCGGCAACGTGGTGCCCCCGCGCACCGTGTGCATCGGCAAGAAAAGCCTGAAATGGGTACCGCTGTTCGGCCAGCTGTTCTGGCTGGCCGGCAATGTGCTGATCGACCGCGGCAATGCGCACAAGGCGCGCCGCTCGATGCTGACCACCACCCATACCCTGCAACACAAGGACACTTCGATCTGGGTCTTCCCGGAAGGTACCCGCAACCTCGGCGAAGAACTGCTGCCGTTCAAGAAAGGCGCCTTTCAGATGGCCATCGCCGCGGGCGTGCCGATCGTCCCGGTATGCGCCAGCAGCTACATCCGCCAGATGCGCCTCAACCGCTGGCACAGCGGCAAAATCCTGATCCGTTCGCTGCCGGCGATCCCCACCGCCGGGCTGAGCCTGGAGGACATGCCGAGGCTGATGGAGCAGTGCCGCGAACAGATGCGCGAGTGCATCGAGTCGATGGACCGCCAGCTCCAGATCGCCTGAAAACAGCCCGCCGCGTGCGGGCTTTTTCTTGCCGGCGAACTCCAGCCCCAGGGCTGACTCTGACTAGTCATGCAAGCTAAGCTGCACTCAGGGTCACTCCTCATTTCGATAAGAAGAAGCGAACAAGCATCATGGGCAGAGTTGTTGCCGCCGCTGTCTACAGCGCAGGAAAAAGAGTCACGGATATCACCCTCGACGAAGGTGCCGCCTGGGCGGCCAAGCCTGGGCACTTCGTCTGGATCGGCCTCGAAGAACCCAATGCCCAGGAGCTGGCCAACCTGCAACGCCAGTTCAACCTGCACGAACTGGCCATCGAGGACGCCCTGGACAAACACAGCCGGCCGAAGCTCGAAACCTTCGGCGACGCGCTGTTCATCGTCACCTATTCCCCCGTGCGCGAAGCCGGCAAGCTGGAGTTCATCGAGACCCATATCTTTGCCGGCAAGGGCTACATCATCACCGCGCGCAACGGCCATTCCCGCTCCTACGGTTTCGTGCGCCAGCGCTGCGAGGCGCGGCCGCTGCTGCTCGAACACGGCGAAGACTTCGTGCTCTACGCACTGCTGGATTTCGTCACCGAGAACTACCAGCCGGTCAGCGAAGCGATCCATGCCGAGATCGACGAGCTGGAGCGCGGCGTACTGTGCAGCTCGCTCAACGAAGGCGATATCCAGAAGCTGCATGGCCTGCGCCGGGACGTACTGCGCCTGCGCCGCTACGTAGCGCCCATGGTGGAAATCAGCGAAGAGCTACAGAAGCTCAGCTTTCCGTTCATCGACAAGAACATGCGCCCGTACTTTCGCGATGTGCAGATCCACGTTACGCGGCAGATGGAAGACCTGGCGACCCTGCGCGACATCGCCAGCCAGACCATCGAGATCGGCGTACTGCTGGAGGCCTCGCGCCAAAGCGTGGTGCAACGCAAGTTTGCCGCCTGGGCGGCGATCCTGGCATTCCCGACGGCGGTGGCCGGGATCTACGGCATGAACTTCGACAACATGCCCGAGCTGAAGCTGCACTACGGCTACTTCGGCGTGCTGGCGTTCCTGGTGGTGGGATGTACGGGGTTGTGGGCGAGCTTCAAGCGCTCCGGATGGCTGTGAATGGCCGTGCTCCTATAAGAACCTCAACGTCCTCATAGGAGCCGCTCGATACCTTTAAACCCCGGCCTGGGGTTTGTGCGCCACAAAACGCATCATCCATTCGGCCACGGTGCTGCCGTGGTGGTCCTTGTCCAGGCTGGCGATACCCTTCCGATAAACCTGCTCGCCCAGGTGCTGCTGACGTAGCTCCAGCAACGCCCGCGAGTAGTCGTGGATGAACTCGGGGTGGCCCTGGAAGCACAGCACTTGGTCATTGATGTGGTAGGCCGCGAACGGACAGAAATCGCTCGAAGCGATGACCGTGGCGTTTTCCGGCAAGGCGGTGACCTGGTCCTGGTGGCTGATCAACAGCGTCAGCTCTTCCCTCACCGGGCTCATCCACGGCGCCTTGGCCGCCAACTTGTAGTTATGGGTGCCCACGCCCCAACCCTGGGTCGCGCGCTCGCTCTTGCCGCCCAGCAGCAGCGCCAGCAACTGATGGCCGAAGCAGATGCCCAGCAGCTTGTCGCCACGCTGGTAACGGTCCAGCAGGTAGGTCTTGAGGGTTTGAATCCAGGGATCGGTGCCGAAGGAGTCGGCCTTGCTCCCCGTGACCAGGTAGGCATCGAAGCTCAGGTCGTCGCTCGGGTAGTCGCCCTGCATCACGTTGTAGACGGCAAATTCGGCCGCGATCGGCTGCTGCGAAAACAGGCGCTGGAACATCTGCCCGTAACCCTGATATTGATCGACCAATTCTGGACGCAGGATGTCGGTCTCCAGAATGCAGATGCGTAGCGACATAAAAAATACCTGACACGATGATGGGAATAACGAACACCCCAGAGCCTGCCTTGAAACGCCCAACCAAGGCAAGCCCCGCGATGTATCACTTTGCTCCCGTCAGGCTCAGAACAACTGGCCCTTGCTGGCTTTCTCCAGCAACAGCGCTGGCGGCGTGAACCGCTCGCCGTATTGCTCGACCAGGTACTGCGCGCGGGCGATGAAGTCCTTCAGGCCGTACTGGTTGATGAACTGCAAGGCACCGCCGGTCCAGGCCGCGAAGCCGATGCCGAAGATCGAACCGATATTGGCATCGGCCGTCGAGCGCAACACGCCCTCCTCCACGCAACGCACGGTTTCGATGGCCTGCACGAACAACAGGCGATCGCGCACGTCCTGCGGCGAGATTTGCGCATCGGCTTTCTCGAAGCGGGTTTTCAGCTGTGGCCACAGGTGTTTTTGCGCGCCCGCCGGGTAGTCGTAGAAACCGCCACCGGCTGCCTTGCCTGGGCGCTTGTACTCATTGAGCAGCAGGTCGATCACGGCGAAGGCCGGATGCTCCACCAGCGGTTTGCCTTCGGCCAGCAGGTCCTTGATGGTCTGCTGGCGGATATGGCTCATCAGGCTCAGGGAAACCTCGTCGGAGATCGCCAGCGGGCCGATCGGCATGCCCGCCTTGCGCGCCTCGGTCTCGATCAGCGGTGCCGCCACGCCCTCGCCGAGCATGGCGATGCCTTCGTTGGTGAAGGTGCCGAACACCCGCGAGGTGAAAAAGCCGCGGCTGTCGTTGACCACGATCGGGGTCTTCCTGATCTGCAGGACGAAGTCGAAGCCGCGAGCCAGGGTTTCATCACTGGTCCCTTCGCCCTTGATGATTTCCACCAGCGGCATCTTTTCCACCGGGCTGAAGAAATGCAGGCCGATGAACTTACCCGGGTCGGGCACCGCCTTGGCCAGGCCACTGATGGGCAGGGTCGAGGTATTGGAGGCGATCACCGCGTCAGCACCGACCACCTGTTGCGCGGCCCTGGACACCTTGGCCTTGAGCTCGCGATCCTCGAACACCGCCTCGATGATCAGGTCGCAACCGGCAAGGTCCGCGTCCTGCTCGGTGGGGCTGATCCGTGCCAGGGTAGCGTCCCGCTGTTCGGCACTGAGCTGGCCACGGGCGACCTTTTTTTCCAGCAGCGCCGCCGAGTGGGCCTTGCCCTTCTCGGCCGCCGCCAGGTTGATGTCCTTGAGCACCACCTCGATACCGGCCACGGCGCTGACATAGGCGATCCCGGCACCCATCATCCCGGCCCCGAGCACCCCGACCTTCCGGGTCACATAGGGCGCAAAGCCTTGGGGGCGGGAGCCGCCGGCATTGATTTCGTTGAGCTGGAACCAGAAGGTCCCGATCATGTTTTTCGCCACCTGGCCGGTGGTCAGCTCGGTGAAATAGCGGGCTTCGATCAACTGCGCGGTGTCGAAATCCACCTGCGCGCCCTCCACCGCCGCGCAGAGAATCTTCTCCGGCGCCGGCAGGCAGCCCTGGGTCTTACTGCGCAGGATCGACGGCGCGATAGCCAGCATCTGCGCGACTTTCGGGTGCGACGGCGTGCCACCGGGAATCTGGTAGCCAGCCACATCCCAGCGCTGCTTGACCGCTGGGTTGGCGACAATCCACGCCCTGGCCTTGGCCAGCAGGTCGTCGCGGTCGCTGGCCAACTGATCGATCAGGCCCGCCTGCAGCGCCTGCTGCGGCCGCAGCTTCTTGCCCTCCAGCAAGTACGGCAGGGCCTTTTCCAGCCCCAGCAAACGCACCATGCGCACCACCCCGCCGCCGCCCGGCAGCAGGCCGAGGGTCACTTCCGGCAGGCCGACCTGCAACGACGGATCGTCCAGGGCCACCCGGTGATGGCAGGCCAGGCAGATCTCCCAGCCACCGCCCAGGGCCGAACCGTTGATCGCCGCAACCACAGGCTTGCCCAGGGTCTCCAGGGCCCGCAACTGGCCCTTGAGGATCAGCACCCCGTCGTAAAAGGCCTGGGCCTCGGGCTTGCCGACCTTGATCAGCTCATTGAGGTCGCCGCCGGCGAAGAAGGTCTTTTTCGCCGACGTGACGATCACCCCGGCAATCGATTCCTGCTCGACTTGCAGGCGGGCGACGCAGGCGGCCATGGCCTCGCGGTACACCCCGTTCATGGTATTGGCGCTCTGGCCTGGCATATCGATGGTCAAAACCACGATCTGGTCCTGGCCCTTTTCGTAACGGATGGCATCGGTCATGAAAGTGTTTCCTTGAAGTCAGGGCTCAGAGGCGTTCGATGATGGTGGCGATACCCATGCCGCCGCCGACACAGAGGGTCGCCAGGCCGTAACGCTGGCGCCGGGCTTCCAGCTCGTCGAGCAGGGTGCCGAGGATCGCGCAGCCGGTGGCGCCCAGCGGGTGGCCCATGGCGATGGAGCCGCCGTTGACGTTGACCTTGTCCGGGTCGATGGCCATGTCCTTGATGAACTTCAGCACCACTGAGGCGAAGGCCTCGTTGACCTCGAACAGGTCGATGTCCTCGACCCGCAGCCCGGCCTTGGCCAGCGCCTTGCGCGTGGCCGGCGCCGGGCCGGTGAGCATGATGGTCGGGTCGGTGCTGGTGACCGCCGTGGCGACAATCCGTGCCCGCGGCTTGAGCCCCAGGGCCTGACCCTTGGCCTCGGAGCCGATGAGCATCAATGCCGCGCCGTCGACGATGCCCGAACTGTTGCCCGGGGTGTGCACATGGTGGATGCGTTCGACATGGCTGTAGACCCGCAAAGCGGTGGCGTCGAAGCCCATCTGGCCGATCATCTCGAAGCTGGGCTTGAGCTTGCCCAAGCCCTCGAGGGTGGAGTCGGCGCGAATGAATTCATCGTGATCCAGCAGGACGATGCCATTCTGGTCCTGCACCGGTACCAGGGATTTCTTGAACGAGCCATCGGCCCGGGCTCGGGCTGCCTTTTGCTGGGACTGCAGGGCAAAGCTGTCGACATCCTCGCGGCTGAAGCCCTCCAGGGTGGCGATCAGGTCCGCGCCTATGCCCTGCGGGGTGAAATGGCTGTGCATGTTGGTTTGCGGGTCGAGCACCCAGGCACCGCCATCACTGCCCATGGGCACCCGGGACATCGACTCGACGCCACCGACCACCACCAGGTCCTCGAAGCCGGAGCGCACTTTCATCGCCCCCAGGTTCACCGCCTCCAGGCCCGAGGCGCAAAAGCGGTTGATCTGCACCCCGGCCACGCTGACGTCCCAGTCGGCGACCAGCGCCGCGGTCTTGGCGATGTCCGCCCCCTGGTCGCCAATCGGCGTCACGCAACCGAGCACGATGTCGTCGACCTGGCTGGTGTCCAGCTCCGTACGGCGCTGCAGGGCACCGAGCAGCCCGGCTAGCAGGTTCACCGGCTTGACGCTGTGCAAGGCGCCGTCGGCCTTGCCTTTGCCACGGGGGGTGCGTAACGCATCGAATATCAAAGCCTGGGTCATGACGTCCTCGAACCGCTGTGCGAATGAATGATGACAGGGCTCCCACTCTTGGCTCCGGCGAGGCCGGATTCAATGACCGATGCGCTCACTGACCTTGACGGTCACGCTCAGACGAACGGTAGTGAGCTAATGGATTCCGCCTGCCGCATAACGAATGTGTCTAGACAAAGGGCGGGCAAGAAGATGGCAAAAAGCCTCATGTGCTTTTAACAGCATGTGCTTCTGAGCTGATACGAAATGGATCTAAGCCAAGGGTTACAAGGCCCCTAAGGTAGGGGCTGTAGGTCGTGAATCGTTGCAGCCGGGTCTTGCCGGTGCACGTACAAACAAAGGGACACATCGCCTGACCGGAGTGAAACGGCAGGCATGCATTCGATGTTCAGGAATAACAACAAAAGGCATCCAGCCATGTTCAAGCATTCGAAAGTTCGTCAAGCGGGGCTCATTCTGTTCGCAACCACCTTGCTGCTGATCTTGCCGAATCTCACCAAAGTGATCGGCTAGGGGCGTGGCCATCCTGCCACGTGATCGCCTCTTTGTGCTCCGGTTCGCTACCGGGGCAGGCGCTTGTGTGCCACTCTTCCTGACGCCGCGGCGACGCTGAGTCAGCGCTTCGCCGTGCGACACTTTCCACCCTGCGATCTCCACCCAAGCGACGGAACGGCGAATCCTTGAAATCTCTTATCCTCCTGTGCAGCGCCCTGCTCCTCACCACCCCTGCGCATGCCGCGCAGTTGACCCTGGAGCTGGGGACCGACAGTCGCACCTGGCAGACCGAAGAACTGCTCAAGCATCCCCAGGCCCAGACCATTGCCATCAAGGATGACGTGTCCTACAAGCGTGACATGAGTTACCGCGCGGTACCGATCGCGGCCTTGCTCACCGGAGTCAAGGCCGATGACCATCTACAGGCCGTCGCCCTGGACGGTTTCGCCGCTGAACTGCCCGCCGCGCCCCTGCTCGGCAAAGCCGGCGCCCAGGCCTGGCTGGCCATCGAAGACCCGGCCAAGCCCTGGCCACCCCTGTCTGAAGGCAAGCACAGCGCCGGGCCTTTCTACCTGGTGTGGACCAACCCCCAGGCCGGTCATATCAGCCCTGAGCAGTGGCCGTTCGAAGTGGCGAGCATCAAGCGCCTGGCGCCGGTGGCCGAACGTTTCCCGGCCCTGCGCCCGGACCCGAAGCTGGCGGCCGCCGATCCGGTGAACCAGGGCTTCGCCCTGTTCCAGAAGAACTGCCTGGCCTGCCATCGCCTCAATGGCGCCGGCGACTCGCAGTTCGGCCCGGACCTGAATATCCCCTACAACCCCACCGAGTACTTCGGCGCGGACTTCCTCAAGCGCTATATCCGTGACCCGCAAAGCCTACGCCGCTGGCCCCAGGCGAAAATGCCGGCCTTCTCCAGCAGTGTCCTGCCGGACACCGAGCTGGAGTTGCTGGTGGGGTATCTGAAGCACATGGCGGGGCGTAAACAGCCTGAGTAACACGCCCTGTTGCAGGGCAATGGCTATCGGCGACATAGCCAGACTTGATTTCACCGCCGGGGCAGAACCGCGCAGAATTCACCGCAACAGCGCAAACGGCTTCAGCCCCGCTACAGAGCGAAGCCGATGCCCCCCTTCATGGCGCCAATGGCTGCCGGACCCGGTATGTCCCGACCGGTTTCCTCTCCTTACCGGTCTTCCCTTTTGGCCACCCTCGGCGGGTGGCCTTTTTTTTGCCCAGGTCTGCAGATTTCCCCCTGGCAGAAGCGCAATCGGCCGACCCGAAGGTCGGCCGATGCCGAGTCTTGACGCTATTCATAGGCACTAAACGAGTCGCCCTCGAACCTCCTGCTTCACGCCCCAGCCCTCTATGATCCCGCCCAGGGGGGCGACCACCGCTTCGAAATCCTGCTCGAAGTCCCCGATGCCGCCGTAGGTGGCGTACATCACCTTGCTCAGCTCCAGGTTCCAGGCGCCGTCATCGCGCACACTGACCTGTGCATTCAAGGATTCACCGCGAAAATGCCCTGCCGCCCTGCGTGCCCGCTCCTCGTCCGGGAAAACGGCGTAGAACTCGATGGGATGGAATCGTGAAAAGTCGAAACCGCCTTCTTTCATGCGGCGCAACACGCTGCTGCTGATGTCTTCTTGATAGGCTGTGCTCATGAAACGTCCTCCTCAAACCGATGGATAGACTTTCCGTACTCCCTGCCTGTGACCGCACGGTACAGGCCTGCGGCGAGAGGCTCGCCGCCAGGAAACAAGCATGTAGCTGACAAGACCAGACCTTAGCGAATCATTCGCTGATCTCGGATGCAGAGTAGCGCCAAGAACCAGGCGCTGCCAAGGTCCGGTTGAAGCTCGGAAGAAGCGTTGCGTGTCAGGGACTAAATCGGCGAAATACCGAGGATCTGGATGCTGTGCTGATCTTTCAGGCTCTTGACCGTAGGTTCGTCGGTGCGCCCTTCCAGATCGTTGAGGTCAAGTTCGGCCGGGACCGGCAAAAGCTTTGCGCGAATCCACTGGGCTGCCTGCTCCATGCTGGGCCGTTGTTCGCAGTCGAATTGCTCCACTGACTGGACACCATGTTCGTCAACGAAAATGATCTGCCATTTTTGCATCGGTGCCTCCTTGAGAAACCCCATGAGTGGGCTCACACAGTATCGACCCCGAAACGCCGATAATCGTTCAGCCCGGGGGCCCGGCGGCAGCATGAAAAAAGGCTGCCCCGGGGCAGCCTTGTTCGACAGCGAATGGCTTACGGCTTTTCAGCGCGCGCCTTCAGTGCCTTGAGGGTGTTGAACGGTGCGTCCACGACGAACTTGTTGGCCAGCCAGGACGGCACGCTGCCACCCGGATCGGTATGCACCTGATAGGTCACTTCAACCTGGTCCGCGCCCTTGGGCACGAACTTCCAGAAGCCTTCGACCTGGGCCACCCGCACGAAACCCTTCTCTTCGGGAATGTAGGTCGGCAGGCCTTCGAGCTTGCGGGTCAGGCTGCCGTCGGCGCCGGTGCTGGTGGTGACGTGCAGCACTGAATCCCGCGATGTGACCGGCCACGGCGTATTGAACTGGGTGTAGGTCCAGCTCTGGTCGCCTTCGTGCTTGAGCAATTTCTGCGACTTGCACTCGTGAATCCAGGCGCAGGCGCCCGCGACGTCTTCCTGCAGCGCGCGCAGCTTGGCCACGCTGGTTTTCATGGTGGTCACACCACGGTAGGCCTTGTATTTGGAGCCGGCCACTTCACTCAAGGAGACCTTGATGCCGTCTTCGTCCTTGGCCGTTTGCCAATCTTCGGCGTGGGCCGTTGCCGACAGCAGAACGGTCAACCCACAGAGCACAGCAATTCGATGCAGCGAACCCATTGTCTTGTTCCTTATTGTTGAAGTTCCGGTCATTGAAACACTTCACGCCGCCGTCATTTGCTCCCACCAGCCCAGCAAGCGGATCGCCTCTTCGCGATTGCCGCCGCAGACCTCGATATCCGCCTGGAACCCGCCACACACGGCAGGCCGCTCGGGCAAGCCAAACAAAGCGCACAGGTTTTCGACAGAAAGATGGAGGCAGCGCTCTCCAGCCGGCTTGCCATTGGGCATGCCGGGAATCGGGGTACTGATGGAAGGGGCAATGCAACAGGCGCCACAGCCTTCACGGCAATTCATGACGACAAGCTCCTCGCGACGGACAAAGTATTGAAATAACGCGGACTAGAGTAACCGCTAAAACAGCCGTTTGAAATTGGCCGCAAGCGGGTTTTTGCGCTCAGGTTCGCGTGACTGACCAGTCTCCGACAAAGCGTCAAGGCAACGGGTCACAGTCGAGATTGAGGGGGGTTACTGCTTGAACTCGAAATCCAGCGCCGCGCCTTCGATATCGCGCCGCTCCTCATTGCGCAGCTGCAACTGCATTTCATTGGTCAACAAGCGCCCGTTGAGCTGGAACGGGCTGTCTTGCTTGGGTTTCTCGCCGAACATCGGCGGCAGCAACGGCGCGCGCTTGGGCAGGTCGACCGTACCGATCGGCTGCAATTGCTTGACCATCTCCGGCGGCAGCCTCAGATCCACCTTGGCCGAGGGCAAAGGCATCTTTGCGACCTCACTGGCAGATTTGGACTTGGAGGCAATCGGGGGACGTTTTTTCACCGGCTTGGGTTTGCTGGCGGCTGTTGCCTTCTTCACTGGCGCGGCCTTTGTGGCTGCTGCGGTTTTCTGCGCAGTGCCCGCACTGGCGGTACTCGACGCGACCTTGTCCTGAGCCGCCAGAACGCTGCCCGTGCCGAAGGCACTCAGGACACAGACCAACACCCAGACAACAGGAAAAATCGCTTTCATAGGGAGACAACAGGATCGGCGGCAAAGAGCCATATGCTCGCCTGTTGACCGCGCGAAAACAAGCGCGGCCTCCGATCCTTCAAAAGCCGCCCGTGGCCTCCTGGCACAGCTGGCTGGCCAACATGCCCAGGGTCATCAACGCCCGCTCGGCCTCGCGGTTCCACGGGGTGCCGCAGTTGAGGCGAATACAGTGGTTGAACTGCTCGGTGTTACTGAAGATCAGCCCCGGCGCGATACTGATGCCCTGCTGCAAGGCCCGGACATGCAATTCCTGGGTATTGACCCGCCCCGGCAGGCTGACCCAGAGAATGAAGCCACCATTGGGCCGAGTAATCTGCGTGCCTTCCGGAAAATACTGCTGCACCGCCAGCTGGAAGGCGCTGAGGTTCTTGCGGTACTCCTGGCGGATAAAGCGCAGATGCCGGTCGTAGCCGCCGTTCTCCAGGTAAGCCGCGACGCCCATCTGCGTCACGCTGCAGGCCGAGTGCGTGCTGAAGGTCTGCAAGCGCTGGATTTCCTGCTGGTACTTGCCGGCGATCATCCAGCCGATGCGCACACCGGGCGACAGGGTCTTGGAAAAGCTCGAGCAATAGATCACCCGGTCCAGCCGGTCGTAGGCCTTCAGCGCCTTGGTACGCCCGACCTCGAACATCAGTTCACCGTAGATATCGTCCTCGACCACCTGGATATCGAAATCCGAGGCCAGGCGCAGCAACTGTTTCTGCCGCTCTTCCGGCATGGTGCCACCCAGCGGATTGCTCAGGCGCGTGGTCAGTACCAGGGCCTTGATCGACCATTGGTTGGCCGCCAGCTGCAACGCTTCCAGGCTCATGCCCGTGGAGGGGTCGCTGGGAATCTCGATGACCTTGAGCCCCAACAGGTCGGCCAGTTGCAGCAGGCCGTAGTAGGTCGGCGACTCGGCAGCAATCAGGTCGCCGGGGCGGGTCAGCACGCGCAACGACATCTGCAGCGCATCCACGCAACCGTGGGTAATCACCACTTCGGACGGATCGACCACCACGCCAGCGTCGCGCATGCGAATCGCCACTTGCCGGCGCAACGGCTCGAAACCGGGACTGAACATGTAGCTGAAGGCGCGCGGGCTGTGGAAACGGGTGACCTTGGCCAGTTGCTGATGCAGCGCCCGCACCGGTAGGTAGTCGACGCTGGGCACCGCGGCGCCCAGCGGAAACACGCCTTCGCGGCGCGACTCCACCAACACCTGGTGAATGATGCTGCTGCGCGTCACCAGGCCGGGCCGCTCGACCCGGGCGATGTCCGGGGTCGGCGCGGTCAGCGCCGGGGTCTGGTGCACGTAATAACCTGACTGCGGGCGGGCGCGGATCAGCCCCTGGTCCTCGAGATTGGCATAGGCCTGGAGCACCGTCGCATGGCTGACATTGAGCTGCGAACTCATCTTGCGTACCGAGGGTACGCGCTCCCCCGGCTGGTACACACCACGCCGGATATCTTCAGCCAGCTGCTGAGCGATACGTTGATAAAGCAAGAGATTGGTCATGACGCTGCACTCGATTCGACCGGCATTTTATTCTTGTGGATGACGATACCGGAACAGTTCATAAGTGTACTGGGACAGTTGCCACAATAGTCGACCGTACAGGGCGGTGTCAGCAAAAACTGTACTGTTCTGTGTACCAATCGTCAGGCATAAAAAAACCCGGCTCCTGAGGGAAGCCGGGTTGTCTGGACTGGCCGCGCCTTAGCGGGCCGCGCCCAACTGGCCCTGCTCGTCGGAGAAGACGATTTCCACCCGACGGTTCTGCGCCCGTCCGCGTTCCGAGGCGTTGGCCTCGACCGGGTACTCGTCGCCGTAACCCTCGACCTGGACCCGCTTTTCCTCGACACCCAGGTCCACCAGGATGTCGGCCACGGCCTGTGCCCGGTCGCGGGACAGCTTCAGGTTGCTCTGCTTGTCGCCGGTGTTGTCCGTGTAGCCCTCGATCCGCACCACGCGCTTGGGGTTCAGTTGGAGAAACTGCACGACCTTCAGCACGGTACGGTTGGCCGAGCTTTTCAGCTCCGCTTCGCCGGTGTCGAACAGCACATCGCCCAGGGTCATCACCAGCCCGCGATCGGTCTGGGTGGTGGCCAGGTTGATGATCTGCTCCTCCAGCCACTTGCCCTGTTGCTGCACGCTCAGCAGCTTGGCCTCGCGCAGGGCCAGTTGCAGACGCTGGCGCTCCAGCTCGAGCTTGGCCGTCTGCTCCTGGTTCAACACCTGGTTGGTGTGTTCGCGGGCGATCTCGCTGTAGCGCTGGCTGAGATAGGCGTAATGCACCACATCGCCCCCGCTGCCCCAGTAGCTGGACAGACGATCGGCCCGGGCCAGGGACTCACCGGCACGGATCACGTCCTTGGGCGCGATGCGCAGCACATTGGAGTCCTCCTTGACCTTCTGGAAGTCTTCGCTGGCCTGCTCCAGGGCCGCTTCGCTGCGCTGCCCGGCACAGCCGTAGAGACCGGTAAAAGCGATCAGCAGGGCGCCACTCAATACATGGGACAGACGAATCATTGGGCATCTCCCAGTTGCTTGCGCAGACGAGTGATGCGGGTCTGGAGCATATTCAATTGTTCCTGGCTCTTCAGTGTCAGGACCCGTGCCTCGGCCAGGCGTGCATCCAGTTCCGCCTGCTCGGCCCGCATGCGCGCGTGCTTGAACGACTGTTCCTGCATGTTGCGTTGCGCGCGGGCGAATTTGTCTTCGGCCAGCTTCAGTTCCGGCACATCGTCTGCCGTGGCCCCCACTGCCTTGGCCTGGGCCAGGGTTTGTTCGGTCAGGCGCATTTGTTCATTCGGCGCCGGATCGGCTGCGCAACCCGCCAGAGCCAGAACGGCCAGGGCAGCGAAAAGAGGTCGAATACTCACAAGAAATCCCTACTGTTTTGGGGTGCTGACAGGTTGCTGCAACTGTGCTTTCCAACGCTCGAGATTGCGCTGCAGCACGGTTTCCGTCAGACCGGACGCGGGCAATTCTGTCATCTTTTTTGCCAACTGTCCGCGCAACCATGGGTCGTTGCAGGCCGAGTTGTGCGAGACGGCCAGGAACAGGCCGGGTTTGTCCGCGGGTTGCGGGAAGGCCAGCAGATCGTTGGCCATGCCCAGCGACTGGGCCAGGGCCGTACCGGCGTAACGCCCGGCCAGTACGTACTCCACCTCCCCCAGCAGCAGCTTCTGGAATGCCTGGGTCAGGTTCGGCATGCGGGTCAGGTTCAATTGGTCCTTGGCGAAGGCTTCGAAGGACGCTGTCAGGCGTGCCCTTTCCGACACAGCGCCGACGTGCCCGTGCAGATCGGCCGGCTGACTGTAGCTCAGCGTCGAGCCTTTGCGAGTCCAGACCAGGAAATCATTCTCCAGCAACGGCGGGTGAATATAGTCCAGGGCTTCCAGCTCGTTCACCGACAGCGGCGCATCGGCCAGCATGTCCATCCGCCCGCTGCGCACTTCCTCCAGGGCGGCGGAGCGTTTGCCGGCATACAGCAGCTCGACCTTGATCCCCAGCTCATGGGCCACCTGTTGCAGCAGGTCGGCGCTGGCGCCAATCAGGTGGTTGGGGTCCTGCGGATCGCGCCACAGATAGGGCGGGGCATCCGGGCTGCCGGTCGCCACCAGGCGCTCGCATTTACCGGCGGCCAGCGACGCCAACGGCATCAGCGTCAGGCCCAGCAATACCGACAGGCCACCCAGGCGGCGCAGATCCATGGCGAAGTTCTCCCACTCAAATCCCAGACAATAAAAAAGCCCGGCCAAAAGACCGGGCTCTTTATAAGTGAAGCCGCCGGATTAGACCAGCTTCTCCAGCTCAGGTACGGCTTCGAACAAGTCCGCCACCAGGCCGTAATCGGCGACCTGGAAGATCGGCGCTTCTTCGTCCTTGTTGATCGCAACGATCACCTTGG
>NZ_JBNNVU010000038.1:0-53977 GCF_050280705.1 Pseudomonas sp. NPDC089530
GAATGCCCGGCACTGCTGACGATCTGGCACGGCAATCAGGCCGTGCGCTATGTGCATGCCGCTGGGCAGCGCCGCGCTGGCCGGCACCACCTACCCGATCGACCGCGAACTGACCTGCCAGCTGCTGGGCTTCGACGCCGTCGGCGGCAACTCGTTGGACAACGTGTCCGATCGCGATTTCGCCATCGAGTTCTGCGCCGCCGCCAGTGTGGCCATGATGCACCTGTCGCGCTTCTCCGAAGAGCTGGTGCTGTGGACCAGCGCGCAGTTCCAGTTCATCGATCTGCCCGACCGCTTCTGCACTGGCAGCTCGATCATGCCGCAAAAGAAGAACCCGGACGTTCCGGAGCTGGTTCGCGGCAAGAGCGGCCGTGTGTTCGGCGCCCTGATGGGCCTGCTGACCCTGATGAAGGGCCAGCCCCTGGCCTACAACAAGGACAACCAGGAAGACAAGGAACCGCTGTTCGACGCCGCCGACACCCTGCGCGACTCGCTGCGCGCCTTCGCCGACATGATCCCGGCGATCAAGCCCAAGCACGCGATGATGCGCGAAGCGGCGCTGCGCGGTTTCTCCACCGCCACCGACCTGGCGGACTACCTGGTGCGCCGCGGCCTGCCATTCCGCGATTGCCACGAGATCGTCGGGCATGCCGTGAAGTACGGCGTGGAAACCGGCAAGGACCTGGCGGAAATGAGCCTGGAAGAACTGCGCAAGTTCAGCGACCAGATCGATCAGGACGTGTTTGCCGTGCTGACCCTGGAAGGCTCGGTCAACGCCCGCAACCACATCGGTGGTACGGCGCCAGCCCAGGTCAGGGCTGCGGTGGTTCGCGGCCAGGCGTTGTTGGCCAGCCGCTAACAGCTATCGCGGGCCAGCCTCGATCCCGCAGGAGCGAGGCTGGCCCGCGATCAGCGATCCGGAACCTTCCTACTTCTTGCTGGCGATCATCGCCAGGAATTGCGGCATCGCCGCATCCTTGTCCGCCGCGACCCGCTGCACATGGGGCATCTGCTCCAGGCGCGCCATCAAGGCCTTGGCCGCCGGCATCTCGGCCAGGTAGTCCACCCCGAACAGCTTCTGTCCCACCACGCGGGCCAGGCTGACGCTGTAGAAGAAATACAGATCCGCCACGCTCAGACTGCTGCCCGCCACATAGGGGGCGAACTTGCCGTGCCTGGCCAGCGAGGCGAACCCCAGCACCAGCTCGTTGCGGGACTTTTCCTTGATTGCCTCGGGTACTGTCGAGCCAAAGAATGCCTCGCCGTAACAGGCCCGCGCCGGAAGCTCGATGTATAGCTCGATCTCCTTGGCCAGTGCCAGCACCTGGGCACGCTCGAACGGATCGCTCGGCAGCAGCGCAGGCCCAGGCTGGGTTTCCAGGTATTCGAGAATCACGCTGGTTTCGTTGATGAAGCCCTGCTCCACCTCCAGCACCGGGATCTTGCCACGCGGGCTGACAGCCAGTGCTTCAGGGCTTTGCCCGGCGTAGAACGGCACCTCTTCGAAGGGCAGCCCTTTTTCCAGCAACGCCAGTTTCACCATGTTGTAGTAATTGCTGACGGGGAATCCATAAAGCTTGAGCATCATGCAGCCTCCAGGCCGGGTACGGGGTTGGCAGCCATTCTTATAGATCCTCTACCGCCCACTGGCCAGCAGCATCGGATAGCTGAATACGGGTAAACTGGCGACCTTTCCTTGAGGAACCTGCCATGAGCGAGCCAATCTCCAACACCGAAAAAGACGATAACGACGAAGAAGCGTTCGCCGAAAACACCTTGATCGAAGCGATCGAAAACCAGATCGAAAGCAACAACCCGCCTGCGGCCAAGGCCACGTTCAACAAGCTGACCCTGGTCGGCTATGAACGCGAAGAAATCCTCAATCTCATGGCCCATGTGCTGGCGGTGGAAATCGACGCGATCCTCGAAGAAGACCGCGCGTTCGACACCCAATGGTACGAAGCCGCGCTGCGTGCGCTGCCCGAGCTGCCACCCGAGAAGCAATGAGCCCGCCACGCCTCGCGCCGGCTGGCCGGCGCGACAGCGACCCTTGACTACACTGGTACGCGCCCTGCGGCTAAATACCGCCGCCCGGGGGCGTAAAAGTCCGCAGCGGACACTGGACAGGCTGCCCAACTGCAGTCACCTTAAGGACGCTGTCGTCTAATTCCTAGAAAGTCTGGAGTCCTTATGTCGTACACCCCTGAGTTGGTTGCCGAACTGGAAATCCTTGCACTCTTCAACCTGGACAACTCCCAGGAAGGTCTGAAAATCCATCAGACCGCTGCCCCCCAAGCCATCGCCGCCGCACGACGCCTGTTCGAAAAAGACCTCATTACCCAGCCAGACGGTGGTTACCTGACCAGCCTGGGCCGGGATGCCGCCGAGCACGCCCAGGGCCTGCTGATCATCCTGACGGTCAAAGAAGCCGCCTGAAGGCTTCCCCCCACGGTCCGCGGAATCCCCGCCCGTCGGATTCCGCGGGCAAGCCCCCACCGGACGTTGGAAATCTGACGTCAAGAATAAAAATCCGCTTAAAGCCCGCCCTCGACTGGCTGTAAACTCTCCCCACTTCAGACCTCCCACGTTCAAGCTTCGCGAGCCTGTTTGAATGACCCGCACCCATGAAATCCGCCCAGACCTGGACGAGGGAATCGACCGCAAGGTTCTCAACCAACTGCGCACACGTTTCCTGAAGCTCAACGAGGGGCGCCTGGGCCGGGCCATGGAAGGGCTGTCGCCACGCCAACAGCTGGTGCTTACCCTTCTGCCGCTGTTCTTTCACGTCAACCACCCGCTGTTGCCCGGCTATGTGTCAGGCGGAACCCCTGCCGGGGTGTCGAACTACGAGCCGGATACGCCGACGCTCAACGAAGCCCAGCGCCTGACCCGTTCGTTTTCCTACAAACCCCGCCCCAGCAGTGCCCCACGCCCGATCCATGGCCTGTTCCTGATGGGCAGCCTGGGCACCCTGGCCCAGGCCGACCAGAGCGACATGGACGTGTGGGTCTGCCACGCCCCAGACCTTGGGGAAAACGAACTCGCCGAACTGCGCAAGAAATGCCTGCTGCTCGAAGCCTGGGCCGCCAGCCAGGGCGCCGAGGCGCATTTCTTCCTGATCGACCCCAGCCGCTTTATCCGTGGCGATCGTGACACCCAGCTGAGCTCCGACGATTGCGGCACCACCCAGCATTACCTGCTGCTGGATGAGTTCTATCGCACCGCCATCTGGCTGGCCGGGCGCACACCCTTGTGGTGGCTGGTGCCGGTGTACGAGGAAGCCCGCTACCACCAGTACACCCACACGCTGCTGTCCAAGCGCTTCATCCCCGCCGACGAAAACCTCGACCTGGGCCACCTGGCCCATATCCCGCCGGGCGAATTCATCGGCGCCGGGCTCTGGCAGCTGTTCAAGGGCATCGAGTCGCCGTACAAGTCCGTGCTCAAGCTGCTGCTGACCGAGGTCTATGCCAGCGAACACCCACGGGTGGAGTGCTTGAGCCTGCGCTTCAAGCAGGCGGTGTTCGCCAATCGCCTGGACCTCGACGAGCTCGATCCCTACGTCGTGGTCTACCGGCGCATCGAGGAATACCTCAAGGCCCGGGGCGAGCCGGAGCGCCTGGAACTGGTACGCCGCAGCCTGTACCTGAAGGTCAACCGTAAGCTCACCAGCAACAACGGCGCGCGCAACCCAAGCTGGCAACGTTCGCTGCTCGAACGGCTGGCCCAGGAATGGGGCTGGGATCAGCGCCAACTGGCGCTGCTCGACAGCCGCAGCCAATGGAAAGTCCGCCAGGTCAGCACCGAACGCCGGGCGCTGGTCAACGAACTGAATTACAGCTACCGCTTCCTGACCCAGTTCGCCCGTACCGAGCAGACCCTCGGCCTGGCCAACAAGCGCGACCTGAATGTCCTCGGCCGCCGCCTGTACGCGGCCTTCGAGCGCAAGGCGGGCAAGATCGAATTCATTAACCCCGGCATCGCCCCGGACCTGGCCGAAGACACCCTGACCCTGGTGCAGTCACCCAACAAGAAGGAGCTGGGGCAAACCCACTGGGGCCTGTACAACGGCAACCTGAATGCCCTGGAGTGGGAACACTTCGCGCCGATCAAGCGCAGCCGCGAACTGCTGGAGCTGCTGACCTGGTGCCATCGCAATGGCGTGATCGACAGCAGCACGCGCCTGGCGCTGCATCCAGGCAGCAGCGACCTGAGCGAATTCGAGCTGTTCAATCTGCTGGGCAGCCTGCAACAGACCATCGCCCTGCCCCTGGGCTCCGTCAGCGAAGAACGCCTGCTGCATCCCAGCGCACCCAGCGAAGTACTGATCCTGGTGAATGTCGGCCGCGACCCGCTCAAGCATCACCGCGACCTGAACATCCTGATGACCACCGAGCGCACCGACTCCCTGAGTTACGCCGGAGTGCGGGAAAACCTGGTGCTGACCCTCGACCAGGTCACCCTCAACAGCTGGAACGAGGTGCTGGTGGGGCGTTACGACGGCACCCATGCGCTGCTCGACTGCCTGCGCGACTACCTCAACAACCTGCCGCAAGGCCCCGAGCAGCCACGGCTGCGGGTGCGCTGCTTCTGCCACAACCGCGCGCAGTTCATCGCCCAGCGGGTCGAAGAGCTGTTCGACACGGCGCAGAACCTGTTGCTCAGCCAGCTCAATCACCGCTACCTGATCCAGGTGCAGCAGCACTATCACGTGCTGGAACTGGTGCCGGGCCAGGTCAATCACGTGGCGCTGGCGAGCCTGCCGGCGCTGATCGATTACCTGGGCGAAGAACAAGCGAGCTACAGCCCGCTGCACCTGGACCCGATGGCCCTGGAAGATCAGGACCTGGCGCTGATCCTGCCGATGGGCCAACCCGAGTGCATCCAGGTGTTCTACCGCATAGTCGAAGACCAGGCCGAGCTGTACGTGCTGGATGAGTTCGACGCGCTCTGGCAGCAACGCCTGCCCTACCACGACGAACAGAGCCTGCTGGTGCCCCTGCAGCGCTTCCTGCAGTCGATCCTCTACCGGCGCGATACCCAGTTGCCGATGGACGCCTCCCAGGCCCTGGTTCCACTGGACATTTTGTATTACCAGGTATTGCCTTCAGGCAGCACCCGGGCCCGCCGGGTCGAATCGCGCCCGGCGCCGCAGACGCCGGCGGACAAACCTTTCTATGACGTACAGGGCATCATCGGCAAAGCCGCACCGGGGCAGGTGCAGGTCACCCTGTATTGCAATCAACGGGAGTTTTCCGAGCTGGAGCATGGCGACCAGCTGTTCGCCGCGGTGGCTCAAGAGATTGTCGGCCAGCGTCGCGACGCCGAACGCTATCGCTGCTATATCACCGACCTGGACCTGTCCGGCCTGCTCGGCGATCACCACGGCTCAAGCCACCTCTACCTGCGCTACAAGGCCGAACTGGAGCGCGCCTTGAACGACGCGCTCGAACAGGTCTAGCCGGTCAGGGACGCCGGCCAGTCAGAGGTGAAAGTCGCCCGCCGCTTCCGGCTGGTATTCCACTTCCAGCAGCGTCAGCTTCAGGGTCTTGCCGCCTGGCGCCGGCCAGTCGATGTACTGCCCGACCTGCAGGCCGAGCAAGGCGCTGCCCACCGGCGCCAGGATGGAGATCCGGCCTTCGTCGGCGTTGGCATCCTGCGGGTACACCAGGGTCAGGTGGTAGTCCTTGCCGCTGCCCTCTTCGCGGCAATGCACCCGCGAGTTCATGGTCACGACACCGGCCGGGACTTCATCGTGGCCCACCAGGGTTTCGGCGCGATCCAGCTCGGTCTGCAACGCGATGACGCCAGGCAGCGTGTCGTCCAGGCTGTCGATCAGGCGCTCCAGACGTTGCACGTCGAGCCGGGTGAGAATGATGGAAGGTGCGGTGCTCATGATCCAGGCAGACTCCTTTTTTCGGCACAAAAAAGCAAAACCCCGTCCAGATCAGACGGGGTTTTCACGGGCCTCGATAGGGCGAGGCATGGCTGGACACTATCACAGCATCCTGAATAAACAAACCGTACAAGTACGAACCTAGAGCCCCCCTGCCGCTACGGCCTGCTTGCGCTGCAGCGCCTGGGCGCAGATCGCACGCCGTCGCTCATCGTCTGCCGAGCGCCATTCGCGAATGTCTTCGACATGCCGGAAGCAGCCCTTGCAGAACTTTTCCTCGTCCAGCCGGCACAGGCTGATGCAGGGCGAAGCCACGGCCGGGCTGACATTGCTGTACAGCGGCTTGGGCGGCCGTGCGGGAGCCGTTGGCGTCACGACCTCAGAGCCCTTCGAATTCGAGCTTGATGTCGGCCTGTTCGAGGACGATGCGCTCGAGCATCTCGCCCAGCTGTTCTTCGCTCTTGTCGCACATCCAGCGCTCGCTTTCTTCGTCGTAGTCGAAGTGGAAGCCACCGGAACGCGCGGCCAGCCACAGCTGGCGCAGGGGCTCCTGGCGGCTGAAGATCACCTGGCTGCCGTTTTCGAACTTGACGGTGAGCACACCGCCGGAGCTCTCCAGATCGATATCCAGGTCACTCTCATCGAAAATGTCCTCCAGCATCTGCTGGGTGGCATCGACCAGGTCGTGGAAACGGGCTTCAGTCAAACTCATTGCGGGAACCTCGGAAAGTGTCAACTCACGCTCAAGCGCCGCAAGATACGGGCGCGTCCGGGCGAATGCAAAGGATACCGATCAAGGGCGCGAGCCACAGAGAAAATATCCCCGCGGCCGCCGCGCCCGGCGCCGAAGCCCGGGGCAAAGGCCCGCCAGGCGGGTATTCCGGCGCATAGGCAAGCTGCCGGGTGGCCGGTATACTCGGGCGCAATTAACGCATTCTCAAGGATTTCGCCATGAAGCGCCTGATCTCTTCCCTTGCTGCGCTCGTCGCGGTTGCCTGCCTTGTCACTGCCTGCGGTCAAAAAGGCCCGCTGTATCTTCCCGATGACAGCAAATCCGAAGACCAAGGTCATTCGCAGTCGCACAAGCACGACACCAACTAAGGGAACTCCATGGACGCTTTTAACTACCGCGACGGTCAGCTGTTCGCGGAAGGTGTAGCGTTGTCCGCCATTGCCGAGCGTTTTGGCACGCCGACCTACGTCTATTCCCGAGCCCATATCGAAGCGCAGTACCACGCGTACGCCGATGCCCTCGCCGGCATGCCGCACCTGGTCTGCTTCGCGGTAAAAGCCAACTCCAACCTGGGCGTGCTGAATGTCCTGGCGCGTCTGGGCGCCGGTTTCGACATCGTCTCCCGGGGCGAGCTGGAACGCGTCCTGGCAGCTGGCGGCGCGGCGGACAAGATCGTGTTCTCCGGTGTCGGCAAGACCCGCGACGACATGCGTCGCGCCCTTGAAGTCGGCGTGCACTGCTTCAACGTCGAGTCCAGCGACGAGCTGGAGCGCCTGCAGCAGGTTGCCGCCGAGCTGGGCGTTCGCGCGCCGGTCTCGCTGCGGGTCAACCCGGATGTCGACGCCGGTACCCACCCGTACATTTCCACCGGTCTGAAAGAAAACAAGTTCGGTATCGCCATCGCCGAGGCCGAAGATGTGTACATCCGCGCCGCGCAGTTGCCGAACCTGGAAGTGGTCGGCGTCGATTGCCATATCGGCTCGCAACTGACCACCCTGGCCCCCTTCATCGATGCCCTCGACCGCCTGCTGGACCTGGTCGACCGCCTGGGCGAGTGCGGGATCTACCTGCGCCACATCGACCTCGGTGGCGGCCTGGGCGTGCGTTATCGCGATGAAGAGCCGCCACTGGCCGCCGATTACGTCAAGGCCGTACGCGAACGCCTCGACGGCCGCGACCTGGCGCTGGTGTTCGAGCCCGGACGCTTCATCGTCGCCAATGCCGGGGTACTGCTGACCCAGGTCGAGTACCTCAAGCACACCGAACACAAGGACTTCGCCATCGTCGACGCGGCAATGAACGACCTGATCCGCCCGGCCCTGTACCAGGCCTGGATGGACATCAGCCCCGTACGCCCGCGCGACGGCGAAGCCCGTACCTACGACATCGTCGGCCCGATCTGCGAAACCGGCGACTTCCTGGCCAAGGAACGTCAGCTGGCGCTGGAAGAAGGTGACCTGCTGGCCATGCATTCGGCCGGCGCCTACGGTTTCGTCATGAGCTCCAACTACAACACCCGCGGTCGCGCTGCCGAAGTGCTGGTCGATGGTGAACAGGCCGTTGAAGTGCGTCGCCGCGAGACGGTAGCCGAGTTGTTCGCTGGCGAAAGCCTGTTGCCGGAGTAAGACCATGCTGCTGCGTTTTACCAAGATGCACGGCCTGGGTAACGACTTCATGGTCCTCGACCTGGTCAGCCAGCACGCGCACATCCTGCCCAAACATGCCAAGCAATGGGGCGACCGCAATACCGGCATCGGTTTCGACCAGTTGCTGATCGTCGAGGCCCCAAGCAATCCGGACGTGGATTTCCGCTATCGGATCTTCAATGCCGACGGTTCCGAAGTGGAGCAATGCGGCAACGGTGCCCGCTGCTTCGCCCGTTTCGTGCTGGACAAGCGCCTGACCACCAAGCGCCAGATCCGCGTCGAGACCAAGAGCGGCATCATCGAGCTGGATGTACGCAACGACGGTCAGATCGGTGTCGATATGGGCGCCCCGCGCCTGGTGCCCGAGCAGATTCCGTTCGTGGCGCCGGCCCAGGCCCTGAGTTATCAGGTCGAAGTCGACGGCCAGACCGTCGAGCTGGCCGCCGTGTCCATGGGCAACCCCCATGCCGTGCTGCGGGTCGGCGATATCAATAGCGCGCCGGTGCATGAGCTGGGGCCGAAGATCGAACATCACCCGCGCTTCCCGGCCCGGGTCAATGTCGGCTTTATCCAGGTCATCGACCGTCAGCGCGCGCAGCTGCGGGTCTGGGAACGTGGCGCCGGGGAAACCCAGGCCTGCGGTACCGGGGCCTGCGCCGCCGCAGTGGCCGCGATCAGCCAGGGGTGGATGGATTCACCGCTATTGATCGACCTGCCGGGCGGGCGCCTGTCCATCGAGTGGGCGGGCCCTGGCCAACCGGTGAAGATGACCGGCCCGGCAGTGCGCGTATACGAAGGACAGGTGCGTCTTTGAATGAGCGAAAACCATGACTGATCAGCCTCAGGTTCCAGCCGAAAAGCCCGACGACTCTCCTGCCGAAAGCCTGGAGGCCGCGGCGATCGCCGCGTACCTGGAGGCTCATCCGGACTTCTTCGTCGAGCATGAAGAACTGCTCCCGGCGTTGCGCATTCCCCATCAGCGCGGTGACACCATCTCGCTGGTGGAGCGACAGATGAAGATCCTGCGCGAGCGCAACATCGAGATGCGCCACCGGCTTTCGCAGCTGATGGACGTGGCCCGCGACAACGACCGGTTGTTCGAGAAGACCCGCCGCCTGATTCTCGCACTGATGGATGCCACCAGCCTGGAAGACGTGGTGATGAGCGTCGAAGACAGCCTGCGCCAGGATTTCCAGGTGCCTTTCGTCAGCCTGATCCTGTTCAACGACAGCGCCATGCCGGTCGGCCGCTGGGTCACCCCCGCCGAGGCCCAGACCGCCATCGGCGGCTTGCTGACCGAAGGCAAGAGCGTCAGCGGCAGCCTGCGCGAGCATGAGCTGGACTTCCTGTTCGGCGAAGAACAGCGCCGGCAGATCGGCTCGAGCGCCGTGGTCGCCATCGCTCATCAGGGCATCCACGGCGTGCTGGCCATCGCCAGTCGCGACCCGCAGCACTATAAGAGCTCGGTGGGGACCCTGTTCCTCAGCTATATCGCCGAAGTCATGGGCCGCGTGGTGCCGCGCTTCACTCACTCGCTACGCTCGGTTCGCTGACCATGGAACGACAACTGGACGCCTACTGCGCGCACCTGCGCAGTGAGCGCCAAGTGTCGCCCCATACCCTGCTGGCCTACCGCCGGGACCTCGACAAGGTCCTGGCCTTCTGCGCCAAGCAGCAGGTAGCCAGCTGGTCCGACCTGGACATTCAAGGCCTGCGCAGCATGATTGCCCGCCTGCACCAGCAGGGCCAATCCTCCCGCAGCCTGGCGCGCCTGCTCTCCGCCGTGCGTGGCCTGTATCACTACCTGAACCGCGAAGGCCTGTGCGACCACGACCCGGCCAACGGCCTGGCGCCGCCCAAGGGCGAACGCCGCCTGCCCAAGACCCTGGACACCGACCGCGCCCTGCAATTGCTCGACGGCGCGGTGGAGGACGATTTCCTGGCGCACCGCGATCAGGCGATCCTGGAGCTGTTCTACTCTTCCGGGCTGCGCCTGTCGGAGCTGACCAGCCTCAACCTCGAACAACTGGACCTGGCCGACGGCCTAGTCCAGGTCCACGGCAAAGGCAGCAAGACCCGGGTCCTGCCGATCGGCAAGAAGGCCCGCGAGGCGCTGCAGCTCTGGCTGCCGCTGCGGGCCCTGAGCAATCCGCCGGACGACGCGGTGTTCGTCAGCCAGCAGGGCCGACGCCTGGGGCCCCGGGCGATCCAGCTGCGGGTCAAGGCCGCCGGCGAGCGCGAGCTGGGACAGAACCTGCATCCGCACATGCTGCGTCACTCTTTCGCCAGCCACCTGCTGGAATCCTCCCAGGACCTGCGCGCCGTCCAGGAACTGCTGGGGCACTCGGACATCAAGACCACCCAGATCTATACCCACCTGGACTTCCAGCATCTGGCGGCGGTCTACGACAGCGCCCACCCACGGGCCAAACGCAACAAAGGCGGTGAGTAATGACGATCAAGCTGATCACCTTCGACCTCGACGACACGCTGTGGGATACCGCGCCCGTGATCGTCAGCGCCGAAGCCGTGCTGCGCCAGTGGCTGACCGACCACGCCCCGCGCCTGGGCGGCGTCCCGGTGGAGCATCTGTGGACCATCCGCGAGCGCGTGCTGAACGCCGAGCCGGGGCTCAAATACCGCATCAGCGCCCTGCGCCGCCGGGTGCTGTTTCATGCGCTGGAAGAGGCCGGCTACGACCAGGGCCAGGCCAATATGCTGGCCGACCAGAGTTTCGAAGTGTTCCTGCATGCGCGGCATCAACTGAAGATCTTTCCCGAGGTGCAACCGACCCTGGAAGCGCTGGCCAACCACTTCGCGCTGGGGGTGGTCACCAACGGCAACGCCGATGTGCGCCGCCTGGGGCTGGCGGACTACTTCAAGTTCGCCCTGTGCGCCGAGGACATCGGGATCGCCAAGCCCGATTCACGGTTGTTCCACGAAGCCCTGCAACGGGGCGAAGCCACGCCGGACACCGCCGTGCACATCGGCGATCACCCGGGCGACGACATCGCCGGGGCGCAGCAGGCGGGCCTGCGGGCCGTCTGGTACAACCCGGCCGGCAAGGCCTGGGAAGCCGAGCGACGGCCGGATGCGGAAATCCGCAGCCTGACCGAACTGCCGAAGTTGCTGGCGCGCTGGCACGGCGGCGCCTGAACTGACGCTATCGCGGGCAAGCTCGCTCCTGCAGGGCGGCAGCCCAGCGCCCTCCACTAACGAGCGCCCATGAAAAAGCCCGCAGCGACGGCGGGCTTTTTCAGCAAGCAAGTGACCCAGGCTCAGATAGGCCGGCTACCGTACTTGTTATCCGGCTTCTTGGGCGGATCGGCGACCACATTGGCCTCGACTTCCTGCACTTTACCGCCACGGGCCAGGAACTCCTCCATGGCGCGCGCCAGTGCATCACGCTCTTTGTTCTTGGCTTCGACGCTCGGCAGCTCGTCTACCGAGACGGCAGCCTTGGCCTTGCCTTTGGCGGTCGGGGCAGGAGCATCACTGCCATCGTCTTCCGCCACATCGTCGGCGGCCGCTTCAAGACCTTCTTCGGTTTCGTCTTCGTCGCCTACTTCGAGGTCGTCGTTTTCCAGATCATCGTCGCTCATGTTCTACCTCATGACTTGCGAAAAGCAGATTAGTTATAGCCCAGCTGAGCCGACTGTCGAAGGCCGCCGGAAAAAATCAACATCCACTGATAACCAGCGGCTTATGCCTTGTCACCGTGCAAGGTGGCAAGGACTTTGCGGGCACCGCCATGATCACGATGCTCGCCCAGATAAACACCTTGCCAGCTGCCTAACGCCAAGCGACCCGCCGATACTGGCAAGCTCAATTGACAGCCTAGCAAACTGGCCTTGAAGTGCGCCGGCAGATCATCGGGCCCTTCGTCGTCATGTTCATACCCGGCCTTGCCTTGTGGCACCAGGGTGTTGAAAAAACGCTCGAAGTCACGACGAACCGCAGGATCGGCATTCTCGTTGATGGTCAACGAGGCCGAGGTATGCTGCAGCCACAAATGCAACAGACCGACTCGACATGCCTTCAGTTCAGGCAGACCGGCGAGCAACTCGTCCGTTACCAGATGAAAGCCCCGGGGCCTGGCCCGCAGGGTAATCAGAGTCTGTTGCCACATACAGTTCTCCGCACATTCGGCGCGCATTCTAGCGCGCTCTGGAAAAAAACAAAGTGCCGAATATTCCTCCTGTGTTGTAAGTCATTGACCCGAAAAAAAAGCCGTCGCCAATCTGGCCGACAAGCTCTGGAAAAAACCTTTCAGCTGTCTGGCAATGACAAAACCCAGGCAAAAAAATGCCCGGCAAGCCGGGCATTTTCTTCGCGGACGATTACAGGTTGTAACCGCGCTCGTTGTGTAGCGCCAGGTCGAGGCCGACCGACTCTTCTTCCTCAGTGACACGCAGCCCGATAACCGCATCCAGCACTTTGAGCAGGATGAACGTCACGACCGCGGTGTAGATCACCGTGAAGCCCACACCTTTGCACTGGACCCACACTTGGGCGGCGATGTCGGTCACGGTGCCGAAGCCACCCAGCGATGGCGCGGCGAACACGCCAGTGAGGATCGCGCCGAGGATACCGCCGATACCGTGCACGCCGAAGGCATCCAGGGAGTCGTCGTAGCCCAGCTTGCGCTTCAGGGAGGTCGCGCAGAAGAAGCACACCACACCCGCTGCCAGGCCGATCACCAGGGCACCCATCGGGCCCACGGTGCCGGCGGCCGGAGTGATCGCCACCAGACCGGCGACCACACCCGAGGCGATACCCAGGGCACTTGGCTTACCGTGGGTCAGCCACTCGGCGAACATCCAGCCCAGGGCCGCGGCAGCGGTGGCGATCTGGGTCACCAGCATCGCCATGCCGGCTGTGCCGTTGGCCGCGGCGGCGGAACCGGCGTTGAAACCGAACCAGCCGACCCACAGCATGGCCGCGCCCATCAGGGTGTAACCCAGGTTGTGCGGAGCCATCGGAGTCGTCGGGAAGCCTTTGCGCTTACCCAGCACCAGGCAGGCCACCAGGCCGGCGACACCAGCGTTGATGTGCACCACGGTGCCACCCGCGAAGTCGAGCACCCCCCAGTCCCACATCAGGCCGCCGTTGCCGGACCAGACCATGTGCGCGATCGGCGCATAGACCAGGGTGAACCAGATGGCCATGAAGATCAGCATGGCGGAGAACTTCATCCGCTCGGCGAAAGCGCCGACGATCAGCGCCGGGGTAATGATGGCGAAGGTCATCTGGAAGGTGACGAACACCGCTTCGGGGAACAGCGCCGCCGGGCCGACCAGGCTCGCAGGCGTGACGCCGGCCAGGAAAGCCTTGCCCAGGCCACCGACGAAGGAATTGAAGTTGACGACGCCCTGCTCCATGCCGGTGGTGTCGAACGCGATGCTGTAGCCATAGATGACCCACAGGATGCTGATCAGACCGGTAATGGCGAAGCACTGCATCATCACGGAAAGAATGTTTTTCGAGCGCACCATGCCGCCGTAGAACAGCGCCAGGCCAGGAATGGTCATGAACAGCACCAGGGCCGTGGAGGTCAGCATCCAGGCCGTATCGCCAGAATTGAGGACTGGGGCTGCCACTTCGTCTGCCGCCATGGCCAGGCCAGGCATTACGAGGGACAAAAGGGCTCCTAGCCCTGCGATTTTACGCAGAGTCATATTGTTTTCTCCTGGGGCGTTGGGTTTGGGGCGGCTTAGATCGCGTCGGTATCGGTTTCGCCGGTACGGATGCGGATAGCCTGTTCCAGATTGACCACGAAGATCTTGCCGTCACCGATCTTGCCGGTGTTGGCAGCCTTGGTTATCGCCTCGATCACCCGATCAAGATCCTTGTCGTCGATGGCGACATCGATCTTCACCTTGGGCAGGAAGTCGACCACGTACTCCGCGCCGCGATACAGCTCGGTGTGCCCCTTCTGCCGGCCGAAGCCTTTGACCTCAGTAACGGTAATGCCCTGCACGCCGATCTCGGACAGCGACTCGCGCACGTCGTCCAACTTGAACGGCTTGATGATGGCAGTGACTAGCTTCATGAAACTCTCTCCCGAATTGGTGGACTTGCCCCAGGAAAACAAACCCGGCTCAAGTCTAAGCGCAGTGCCTGGCTTTGTAACGCATCGTCGGCCTTCCTCGGCCAGACCGACGCCAGCTAACCGCTCCTGACGAAATACTTCCCCGCTTCGTCTGCCGCACTGCATTCGTCACAGCGACTGGATCAGTGCATGGGTCATCAGCGACTAAGCAGAAACCTTGCCATCTCGTGAAAACCCACTGATTTCAACCCCTTGCCCACTGCGCCAAAAACCACTTCGCCATCATCACCGCGGATACGCACAACAACGGTGCGCCACTGCCTGGCGCGATGCGCGAAAAGCGTGCATCCCCGCCTGCCCGATTGACTATAGACAGTGCGTGATACACTGCCCGCCATTGTTTCCAGGACATTCCCCATGCTCGCGCCCAAAGACCTTCTCGACGCCCTGAGCGGCCATGCCGCCCGTCTGTTCAGCGGCGATACCCCCCTGCCCCGCGCCGAAATCGAAAGCCAGTTCAAGGCCCTGCTGCAAAGCGGCTTCAGCAAGCTGGACCTGGTCAGCCGGGAAGAATTCGACAGCCAGATGGTCGTGCTGGCCCGCACCCGGGCCCGCCTGGAAAGCCTGGAAGCGAAGGTCGCCGAACTGGAAGCCCGGCTCAATCCGGGCGAGCAGTAACCCGCCCTATCCATGGCTCGACCGGGCAATCCCTGCCATCGGTCGAGCCAGGCACTGCCAGCAAAGATTTTCCGCCCCGCCGGTTCATTTCTCCTCTGCGGCGCCGATAACATATCCAGCGCTTGCGACCCTGGCCGCCCGCCGGCCCGGCCATGTCCCGCAACATCGTCACGCCACGCGAACGCTTGCCCCGACTTATTTTCCGTTGTGCATCAGGTAGCCCTATGACCGCACCAAAACCCTTCAGCCACTTGGCTTTCTTCGTTCATAGCGCCGAGATGGTCAATCACTATCAGGCGGTCTGGAGCCTGCTGGGGGCCGATGCGTTCGATGTGGTGCTGCATGGCTCCCGCGAAGAGCGTACGCAAAGCCGCGAGCTTATCGAGGGCCTGGGCTACCGCTGCCATGGCAGCCTGGATGCGATCAACTCCGGCCACCGCTATGAGGTGGTGGTCTCCAACCACAGCATGTTCGACTACGGCTCGCAGCCGATAATCAAGGTGCTGGGCAACCGGCAGGTGCGTTTCATGTACGCCCTGGGCAAGGCCAAGCACAATTTTTCCGACTGGAACCAGCACTACGACCTGATCCTGTGCTTCGGCCCCTGGCAGGCCGAGCGCCTGCGCCAGTGCTGCGATGCCGTCACCTTCCAGATGGGCTACCCGCGCTACGACGCCTATTTCCGCGAACCCTCGCTGCAAGGCCAGCACCCGGCGGACCTGGCCCTGGACCCGGCGAAAAAAACCGTGCTGTGGCTGCCAACCTGGCTGGAGCTGTCGTCGATCAGCCGCTTCGCCGACGCCATGGCCGGGTTGTGCGAGCACTACAACGTGATCGTGAAGACCCATCCGCTGTCGGTCGAGACCGACCCCGAGGCGATGGCGCTGCTTGGGCAGTATCGGTTCACCGCAGTGATTACCCACGTCTACGACAACCTCGCACTGTTCCGTTGCGCCGACTATGTGGTGTCGGACTACGGCGGAACCGCCTTCGGCGCCCTGTACCTGGACAAGAACCTGCTGCTGTTGAACGTGCCGAATGCCGAGCAGGATGAGCTGACGGGCGAGGAGTCGCCCGATGTGCTGCTGCGCAACGACATCATCAATCTCGACGCCGAAGAGCGCTGGCAACTGGCCGAACTGCTGGATAACGAATACCTCTGGAAACAGCAGGCCGCGGTCCGCCAGCGCCTGCGCCGCCACTATTTCGCCCCCAGCTATGGTTTCTCCGCGGAACTGGCGGTACTGGCGCTGCGCAACATCGAAAACCTACTCAAGCAGGGGTGAAGCCATGGTGATCTGGCTGGTCGGCATGTCGGGAGCGGGCAAAACCACCATTGGCCGAGCCCTGTATGCCAGCCTGAAAGCGCAACGGCCGCAGACCGTATTCGTCGATGGCGACGAGATCCGCGCGCTGTTCCGCCACGACCAACGGGCAGACGCCTACAGCGTTGCCGGACGCCGGGTCAACGCCGAGCGGATCCAGGCCCTGTGCGGCTGGCTCGATAGCCAGGGCATCGATGTGGTCTGCTGCATCCTGTCGATGTTCCAGGACATCAGCGACGACAACCGGCAGCGCTTCTCCAGCTACCGGGAAGTGTTCGTCGACGTGCCGCTGAGCACCCTGATCAGCCGCGACAACAAGGGGCTCTACCAGTCCGCCCTGCGCGGCGAACAGAGCAACGTGGTGGGCGTGGACATCGAATACCCGCCGCCGCAACGCCCGGACCTGGTGCTGCATAACCGCCATGAGCCCGACGACATCCCGGGCTACGTGGAACGCATTCGCCGGCTGTGTGGATACCCATCGCCATGCTGAACTACGCCTACAGCGACGGGGACCTGCTGGAAAACCCGCAGACCTACCGCTACAGCAGCTTCCAGGGCGCAGCCTTCGTCGATGCCTGGCGCGCCTCACGCCTGGCCACGATCGCCAGGCTACCGGCACCGGCCCTCCCCGCCCTGCCGCCCCAAGGTCCGGCCCAAGCCGAAGACAGCACCGCGCTGCTGAGCCAGCTGTGCCTGGAAATGCGCGCGGGGGCTGGCGTGTCCGGCCCGCTGGCGAGCTATTGGCTGCCCCGCCTGCTGAAGAAATTCGAAGTGAGCAAACGCCTGTATGCCGGCTACGAAGCCGGTGCACCGCACCGCCCGCTGCCGCACAGCGACTATGGGTCGCTGCAGCCCTATCTGTTGCTGGCCGAATGCATGTTGCAGGGCTGGCAGGCCAGCGGCGCGGCCTACTACCTCAGTGGCCTGCTCAAGTTGACCGACACCCTGGTGTCGCAGCATGGGCGCCTCGAACCAGACCAGGGAGCCTACCTGGCCTGGCTGCTGACTCAGGAACAGCAGGTACTGGCCACCGTCGCCCAGGAGGCTGGCCTATGAATCGCGCCCGCTTGCTGATCCTCTGCGCCCGCACCGCGCGCTCGGCGGCCTACCTGCAAGGCCTGGCAGCCGCCGGTATCGAGCCTGAAGCGGTGATTGTCTACGGCCAGGGCGGCGGCCCGCTGCAAACCACCCGCGACTTGCAGGTACAGCCGCTGGCAGGACTGTTCTGCCCGGACCTGAGCCAGGACGTCGACACCTGCCTGGCCGCCCTCGGCTGGCCCCACGAGGTGTGCCCGGCCCAGGCGCTCGACGACCCGCAACTGCTGGCGTGCATTGCCAGTCAGGCACCGGACCTGCTGGTCTACTCCGGCTACGGCGGGCAACTGGTGCCCGCGGCCCTGCTGAACCGCTACCCGGTGCTGCATATCCACTCCGGCTGGCTGCCGGACTATCGCGGCAGCACCACGCTGTATTACCAGGTCATCGAACAGCGCCAATGCGCCGCCAGCGCCTTGCTGCTCGACGAACAGATCGACACCGGTCCGGTGCTGGCGCGCAAGGCCTACCCGCTGCCGCCGCCAGGCATGGACGTCGACTACCTGTATGACAACGCGATCCGTGCCAACCTACTGGTGGAAGTCCTGACCCGCTGGCGCCACGAAGGTGCCCAGGCCCTGCAACCCTTGCCCGCCGAGGCCGAACAGCCGCCCTATTTCATCATCCATCCGCTGCTCAAGCATCTGGCCCTGCTGGCGGTGGACAAGCACGAGGACGCGCCATGAGCCGGGCCGCCGAGCACTGCATCCGCTTCGGGACCAAATCCGAAACCCTGGAGCGCCTGCAACCGCGGGTCACCCGTTCGCAGATCCTGCCGCTGTACTTTTTCACCGCCCGGCAATGGCGGGACGACCCCGCGCAGGTGCTGGCGAACATCGCCGGGATGGAGCTCGGCGGCTCTTTCGTGATCGTGCGCAGCAGCGCGCAAAACGAAGATGGCTTCAACAGCTCCATGGCCGGCCAGTTCGCCAGTTGCCTGAACGTCAGCGTCACCGACCCTCGGGCCCTGAGCGTCGCCATCGAACAGGTGATCGCCTCCTTCGCCGAACACCACTGCGAGGACAACCAGGTCCTGATCCAGCCGATGCTGACCTCGATCCAGATGAGCGGCGTGGTGATGACCCACGACCTGGAGCATGGCGCTCCTTATTACGTGGTGAATTACGACGACGAGAGCGGGCTGACCGATACCATCACCGGCGGCCAGGGCATCCAGAAAACCGTGCTGGTCTACCGCGACACCCAGAGCGCCCAGCTGCGCTCCCCGCGCCTGCAGGCGGTGATCGATGCCTGCCGGGAGCTGGAGACCCTGTGCGGTAACGTGCCACTGGACATCGAGTTCGCCGTCGACCGCCACCAGCAGGTGTATGTGCTGCAAGTGCGGCGCATCACCCTGTGCAACACCTGGCACCCGGTCACCGAGCGCCGGGTGGCGCGCCAGCTCGAGCATATCCAGCAGTTCCTGGCCAGGCGCCTGGCGCCCCAGTCCGGCCTGCATGGCGACAGCACCCTGCTGGGGGTGATGCCCGACTGGAACCCGGCGGAAATCATCGGCACCACCCCGCGCCCGCTGGCGGCATCGCTGTATCGCCGCCTGGTGACGGATTCGACCTGGCGCGAAGCCCGCGCCTTGATGGGCTATCACCATCCCCGGCACCAGGCCCTGATGGTGATGCTCGGCCACCACCCGTACATCGACGTGCGCTGCAGCTTCAACTCGTTCCTGCCGGCGGGCCTTGCGCCCGAATTGGGCACGAAACTGGTCAACGCCTGGCTACAGCGCCTGCAAGCCCACCCGCAATGGCACGACAAGGTCGAATTCGAGGTGGTGCAGACCTGCCTGGACTTCACCTTCGATGCCGACTTTACCGAGCGTTACGGCGACAACTTCAACGCCGCCGAGCAGCGAACCTATCGCGCCGCCCTCGACCAGCTGACGCTGCGGGCGCTGAACGGCGACGGCGCCGGTGCGTTGCCGCCCTTGCTGGAACAGGTGCGCGCCCATGAGCGCCAGCAGCAGAACCGGCGCCTGGACGCCATGCCGGCCGACCTCGACAGCATCCACCGCCTGCTGCTGGACTGCCGTGAGCAGGGCACGCTGCCGTTCGCCATGCTCGCCCGGCATGCCTTCATCGCCGAAGCGCTGCTGCGCTCGGCCTGCCGCCGCGGCGCCCTGAGCACCGAGCGGCTGCTGGCCTGGAAGCAGTCGATTCACACCGTCACCACCGAACTGACACGCGAATACGCCCAGGTCTGCGCCGACGCCCGGACACTGCCGGCCTTCGTCGCCAAGTTCGGTCACCTGCGCCCCGGCACCTACGACATCACCTCGCTGCGTTATGACGAGCGCCACGATCTGTTCGCCGCCGCGAGCGTCGAGCTGAGCCCCGGCGACAGCCAGCAGGCCGAATTCCAGTTGCAGCCCGCGGAACGCCAGGCCCTGCAGCGGCTGCTCGACGAACAGGACTGGCCGCTGTCGACCGAACAGCTGCTGAGCTATGCCAGCCAGGCCATCCAGGCCCGGGAATACGCCAAGCTGGTGTTCACCCGGGACCTGTCCGATGCCCTGCAACTGCTGGTGAGCTGGGGCGCCGAGGTCGGCCTGGCCCGGGAAGACCTGTCCTTCCTCGATATCCACCCGCTGCTCGACAGCCTCACCGCGCCGCTGATGGACGACACCGACCGGGTCCTGCTGGAGTCGGCCAGCCAGGCGCGCCGCAGCTACGAACAAGGCATTTCGCTGAAACTCGGGCACCTGATCAGCGCGGTCGACGATGTGTTCGTCGCCCCGCTGCATCGCAGCCTGCCCAACTTCATCACCCGGCAGAACGTCGAAGCCGCCGGCATGGAGCTGCGCCAGGACACCCCGGCCTCGGCGCCGCTCAAGGGCAAGATCGTCTGCATCGAAAATGCCGACCCGGGCTACGACTGGGTGTTTACCCGGGGCATCGCCGGGCTGGTCACCCAATACGGCGGGGCCAACTCGCACATGGCCATCCGCTGCGCCGAGTTCGGCATTCCGGCAGCCATTGGTTGCGGCGAACAGCTGTTCAACCGCATCCTGCGCAGCCCGCGGATCGCCCTCAACTGCCGCGACAAGACCCTGAACCCGGTGCAGCCATGAAACGTCTCGGTATCACCCTGAGAACCTGCAACCCCCAGGCCTACCACGAACCGCGCGATGGCCTGGCCAGGGACTGGTACCGTTTTTTTGCCGAGCTCGGCTGCGGCCACCAATGGCTGCTGCTGCCCAACCTGGGCACGGACACCCTGGCCTATGCCCGTGACCAGGGCGTGCAAGGGGTGATCTTCAGCGGTGGCGACGACCTGGACAGCGACCCGCTGCGCGATCAGAGCGAAACGGCACTGCTGGCCCACTGCGTGGCCGAGCAACTGCCGGTGCTGGGAGTCTGTCGCGGGCTGCAACTGATCCACCGTTTTTTCGGCGGCCAGCTGGCCGAGGCCGACCGCAGCGTGCACGTCGCCCAGCGCCACCCGATCCACCTGCTGGCCGCCGACGAGTTGCCCTGGCTGCAGGGCCAGGGCGCTTCGCGCTCGGTCAATTCCTTCCACGGCAAACAGCTGCTCGACCCGTTGCCCGCCGTCCTGCGCCCCTGGGCCCTGGACGCCGCCGGCACCTGCGAAGCCCTGGTGCATACCCGCCTCAAGGTGGCCGGCATCATGTGGCACCCCGAACGCGAAGCAGCGCTGAGCGATGCCGATCGACAACTGTGCCAATGGCTATTTGAGTGACCTGACATGCAAGCCGTAATTCTCGCCGCCGGCCGCGGCTCCCGCCTGAAAGACCTGACCGCCGCGCAACCCAAGCCCCTGACCCGCCTGGCCGGCAGGCCGCTGCTCGAATGGCAGCTGCTGGCCCTGGAACAGGCCGGGGTCGACGCGGTGCATCTGGTCAGCGGCTACTGCAGCGAAGCCCTGGACGGCTACGGCCAGAGCCGGCTGTACAACCCCCACTGGGCCACCAGCAACATGGTGCGCAGCCTGATGCGCGCCGATGCCCTGCTGTCCAGCGGCCCGACCCTGGTGTGCTACGGCGACATCGTCTATCGCCCGGACATCGTCCGCGACCTGATGGCGTCCCCGGCGCCCCTGAGCATCACCTACGACCGCGATTGGTGGGAGCTGTGGTCCGCGCGCTTCGAGGCGCCCCTGAGCGATGCCGAAAGCTTCCGCCAACAGGACGGCCAACTGCTGGGCATCGGGGAGCGGGTCGCCCGCCGCGAGGAAATCGAAGGCCAGTACATGGGCCTGCTGAAATTCACCGCCGAGGGCTGGGGCCAGGTCAAGGCGCTGCTGGCCGGCCTGAGCGACCCGCAGATCGACAAGCTGGACATGACCAGCCTGCTGCGCGCCCTGCTCCAGGCCGGTACCGCCATCGCCACCGTGGGCATTCGCGGCGGCTGGGTGGAAGTCGACAATCAGTCGGACATCGCGCTGTACGAACAACGCATCGCCGAGCCGGGCTGGTCCCACGACTGGCGCTGACCGGCCCGTCGCAACATCCTGAGTCTATTTGCCGGCCCAGCGAAGCCCCGGCCGGGGCTAGGCTTGCACAACCGCAGGACGCGGTTTCCCAGCCTCAAGGAATGAGTCATGTCTCTGGCCATCGTCCACAGCCGTGCCCAGACCGGCGTGCAAGCGCCGGCCGTGGCGGTCGAAGTCCATCTGGCCAACGGCCTGCCGGCCCTGACCCTGGTGGGCCTGCCCGAAGCGGCGGTCAAGGAAAGCAAGGACCGGGTGCGCAGCGCCATTCTCAACGCCGGCTTCGACTTTCCGGCCCGGCGCATCACCCTCAACCTGGCCCCGGCCGACCTGCCCAAGGACGGCGGGCGCTTCGACCTGGCGATCGCCCTGGGCATTCTCGCCGCCAGCGTGCAGGTGCCGACCCTGGCCCTGGAGCAGGTCGAGTGCCTGGGCGAGCTGGCGCTGTCCGGCGCGGTACGCCCAGTGCGCGGCGTGCTGCCGGCGGCCCTGGCGGCGCGCCAGGCCGGGCGCACGCTGATGGTGCCGCGGGCCAATGCCGAGGAAGCCTGCCTGGCCTCGGGCTTGAAGGTGATCGCGGTAGAGCACCTGCTCGAAGCCGCCGCCCACTTCAACGGCACCACGCCAATCGAGCCCTATGCCTCGGACGGCCTGCTCGCCCGGAGCCAGCCCTACCCCGACCTGAATGAAGTGCAGGGCCAGATGGCCGCCAAGCGGGCCCTGCTGGTGGCCGCGGCCGGTGCCCACAACCTGCTGTTCAGTGGCCCGCCCGGCACCGGCAAGACCCTGCTGGCCAGCCGCCTGCCCGGCCTGTTGCCGCCGCTGGAGGAGCAGGAAGCCCTGGAAGTGGCCGCCATCCAGTCGGTCAGCAGCCACACGCCCCTGAGCCATTGGCCACAGCGGCCTTTTCGCCAGCCCCATCACTCGGCTTCCGGGCCGGCGCTGGTCGGTGGCGGCTCGAAACCGCAACCCGGGGAAATCACCCTCGCCCACCACGGTGTGCTGTTTCTCGATGAGCTGCCGGAGTTCGATCGCAAGGTCCTGGAGGTGCTGCGCGAGCCGCTGGAGTCCGGGCAGATCGTCATCGCCCGGGCCCGCGACCGGGTGCATTTCCCAGCGCGTTTTCAATTGGTGGCGGCGATGAACCCCTGCCCCTGTGGATATCTTGGCGAGCCCAGCGGCCGCTGTCGCTGCACCCCGGAGCAGGTCCAGCGTTATCGCAACAAACTCTCCGGGCCCTTGCTCGACCGCATCGACCTGCACCTGACCGTGGCCCGGGAAAGCACTGCGCTCAGCCCCAGCCCCCAGCCTGGGGATAACACGGCACAGGCCGCGGCCCTGGTGGCCCGCGCCAGGGAGCACCAGCAACGGCGCCAGGGTTGCGCCAATGCCTTTCTCGATCTGCCGGGCCTGCGCCGGCACTGCACGTTATCCACAGGCGACGAGCGCTGGCTGGAAACCGCCTGCGAACGCCTGAGCCTGTCCCTGCGCGCCGCCCACCGCCTGCTCAAGGTTGCGCGCACCCTGGCAGACCTGGAACAGGCCGGGCAGATCAGCCGCGAACACCTGGCCGAAGCCCTGCAGTACCGGCCGCCGGCCAGTTGAGGCGGGTCATTACTGGCTCAGGCCCATCTGCGGGCTCGGCCACAAGCAGAAAGCCGAGGCAGATCGAGCCGCCAGATATCGCTATTCCCCGAGTCATCCGTGGTGTTCAGGCAGAGGCCATCGTGTGGATCAGTCTCATGCCATGTGATCGCCAACGTCGTTGCAGCCAGGTACTGGGCTATGATCATTGGCGATTTATTGAGCGAGCGAGTTCACAAGTGCGCCCATTGCCACGGATTGGTGTTGGCCTCAGAGCCCCCCATTATCAAGAGTTTCTTAACAGCCATCCTCCCGTTGACTGGCTTGAAGTCCACACGGAGAACTACCTGGGGCCTGGCGGGAAAGACCTTCATATTCTTCGTCGTCTGGCGCAGCGCTATCCGATCAGCCTGCATGGGGTCGGATTGGGCATCGGTTCGGTCCATGGGTTTTCCAGCGCGCATGTAGAGCGAATACGGGTCTTGGCTGCAGATGTCAGTCCTTTCCTGATTTCCGAGCATCTGAGTTGGGGCGCAGTAGAGGGGCGCTGTCTGAACGACCTGCTGCCTTTGCCGCTGGTTGAAGCCTCGCTGGACCTGATCTGTGATCGGGTCGATCAGGTACAAGCCACTTTGGGCCAGCAGTTGTTGCTCGAAAACATCTCTACCAGTTTGCGTTACAACGGCGACACCCTGGGGGAGTCCCAGTTTCTCGCTGAGGTAGCGGCCCGCACGGGAAGTGCCGTGCTGCTCGATCTCAATAATCTTTACGTGAACCAATACAACCATGGGGAGTGCGCACACGCCGCCATGGAGAACCTGAGCAGGGGGACCGTTGGCGAGTTCCATCTGGCCGGCCACAGCCACGCTGAGGATTTGCTGATCGATGATCATGGCAGCCCGGTGCCAGAGCCGGTCTGGTCGCTTTATCGCCGTGCATTACGTCGGTTCGGCCCGGTACCGGTGCTGGTTGAGTGGGACACACGCTTGCCGCCCCTGAGCGAATTGATCGACCAGGTCGAGATCGCCCGGACGATTGCCAGGGAGGTGCTGGATGACGCTTGAAGAGTTGGCGGCGTTGCAGCTCAGCTTTACCGAGGCACTGGATTGCTCATCGTCATCGCCTGTGTTGCCGCAAGGCTGGCTGGAGACGGCAACAGCCAGCGATAGGCGGCGTTTCGCCCGCTATCGCAGTGGCCTCTGGCGGCACCAGGAGCAATCGCTGGCGCTGACCTATCCGGTCATCAAGGCGTTGGTTGGCGATGACTTCTTCCGCACCCTTGCTGGCGCTTATGGCCGGCGATACCCGTCCAGGCATCCAGACCTGGGGATGTTCGGCGAACGGCTGGCGACCTTCCTGGGTGAGTACCTGCCCGTAGCGTCATATCCCTATTTTGCCGCGGTGGCCTCCCTGGAATGGGCAATCCATTGCGCCTCCCGCGCTGGCGAAGCCACCGCACTGAATGCTCAGGCACTTTCTGCGTTGAGTGCTCAGGAGCTGGATGTCCAGCGGTTCACCCTGTCACCGGGCAGTGCGTTATTGACCAGCGAGTGGCCGGTCGTTGCGATATGGGCTGCTCATCGCCATGACGGCCAGCGCATGCCGCCTGTTAACCGCTGCGCCTGCACGGCACTGGTGTATCGAAAAGGCTGGAACGTAGAGGTACGCGAGATCGAATCCTGGGAAGGTGCTGCACTGGTCCGTTTGCTGGAAGGCGCCACCTTGGGTGAAGCCTTGCTGTCAGCTCAAGAACGCTACTCAACCTCGGAAGCCGCTACCCAGCTCGTCGACAGCGCCGCCTTGGTCGCTCGCTGGTTAAGTGACGCTCTGCTGGTCACCCTGCCCTAAGCCTTTCCAAGGCGCTTCTCATGCGAAGTTCACTGTACCTGCGGCCTCGTGCTGATGGGGGCGTAGCCCTCTGGCTGGACAGATTGAAGATTGGATCCAATTTTTTACATCCTGAAACATTTATAAGCTTATGCCAATTAGACATACCTACTCGATGAGCTACAAATAGAACGTGCTTCGTTGCCTCACCCTATAGCGATTGACTTCAGTAAAGATCTAACTGGCACACACCACCTGCGGATACGGGTAAGCGGTGTGGCATCACAGGAACGGATTCCAGCTGCACCACCTGGTGTGGCAGAAGTTAAAAAGGAGCGATAGATGCATCCGATCATCTGCTTTAGTGCCTTCGCGTGGCACGTACCAGGGTACCTTTCTCCATTTCCGCATGAGCGCAGGCTACGCCGCTACCTCGTTAAATCTCCCCCGAACTAGATCACTTCTCCGAGCAACCTGCCGGCACGATCTGCTGGTCAGGATCAACAGTGTTAGCCCCACTGTCAGCCCCAAAAAACAGTCACTCTGCTCAAGCGACTCGTTATACGCACTCGATATACATCCCCAGACTTACGGTGATGTAGACCGGTTCGTGCACGAATCGCCAATAAAAAAATAAATGACTGCATTAGTCTTTAACCGAGAACTTGCGTGATGAATCTGAAAGATATTCTAGTCGCCGCGGCATTAGCCTCTGTCAGCAGCACCACGATGGCTGACGTTGCTGCTGACAAAAAAGTGGAAACCGAGGTCTGTTATGGCGTGGCCAAGGCCGGCCATAACGATTGCTCGGACAGCAGCTGCCTTCACGACTGCTCGGAAATGAGCACAGTCGACAACGATCCACGGGAATGGGTCGCGGTCCCTAAAGGCACGTGCACGCAAATGGGGGGCGTCGTCAAAGCCCAGCCGGATGCCTGTCCGTTTGATGAGCCACCGGTCTCCTCGGCTGTCGACGTCGAAGCTGGCGAGAAGCTTTTCAACCAGGGCGATCATACTCGGGGCATTCCTGCCTGCTCTTCCTGCCATGGCGTGGCCGGCGCCTCGGAAAACGCCGAATATCCAAAATTGGCCGGACAATTCGCCAAGTACCTGGAGATACAACTGCGAGCGTTTCGTGACAACTCTCGCCCCTCTCCGGTCATGGTGGCGGCCGCCAAGTCTCTCAATGACCAGGACATTGCCAACCTGTCGCAATACCTGGTCCAGTCCTCCACAGTACAGGCCGCCGACACTGCACAGGGTCAACCAGGCGCTGTCGTAACCTCGACAACGGTCTCCAAGCAGGATGAGAAAGCGACTGTCACGACTAATTGAGTCGTCTCGCTTAGTTGAGCACTGTCACTTGAGCCACCTCTAGTTAATGAGGTAGCCAGGTACAGCAGCATTTAGCGAATCAATCAGTCCCATGCCAACCACAAGACAGGGGTGGCATGACCTGAAATTGCAACTTATAAATTGCAATTCGAACAAGTTCGCCCTTGAGAAAGTGCAAAGTAAATAGTTTCGAAGGCATGTTGACTTAAAGGCAATCTTTAGTACTTTCAATCTATGGGCACTGTCACATGAAAGGGATGACAAAAATGCCGAATAACATCATGGGTTGTGACACTGCTGCTATTCAATTAAACCCAGTGATCGCGAGTTCATTCAACGCGCATTACTACGAACCTATTCCATCGTCGAGATATCTATTCCGAAGTGATGAATTCTGGCGCGGCCTGGATCGCTGGAAAGACATTGACGCCGAGCTGTTTCTAAATCATCTATGGCAAGAAAAAAACGCCATCACCAGTGTTGCTGCACTGGGAGATCTGATTAAAAACAGGATCAGCACGGCATTTCTTCGGGATATTGAAGAAGGTCACCAACTGGCGCCCATGTCTATCAGGTTGACGCCCTATGTACTTTCATTGATTGATTGGGACAACCCTTTTCTCGATCCGCTACGGCGCCAATTTCTACCGCTTGCTTCGGAAAAGTTAGTTGACCATCCGATGTTGAAGCTCGATCCGATGGGGGAACAGAATGATTCACCGGCCCCCGGCCTGACCCACCGTTACCCCGACCGGGTCCTGTTTCTGGCGACCAATGTGTGTCCGGTTTATTGTCGGTATTGCACCCGCAGTTATGCGGTGGGACTCGACACCGATGTGGTTACGAAACAGAAAATCAATGCCCCGGGAGAGCGTTGGGAGCCCGCCTTTCGCTACATAGAGGCCAACTCAAGCGTTGAGGACGTGGTGATTTCCGGCGGGGATGCCTATCGGCTGAAGGCGCGGCAGATTACCGAGATCGGTGAGCGTCTGCTGGACATCCCTCATGTACGCCGCATGCGCTTCGCAACGAAGGGGTTGGCCGTATTGCCCATGAAAGTCCAGAGCGATCATGACTGGACCGATGCGATTTCTCGCCTGTCTGATCGGGCACGAAAGATGGGGAAATCCATCGCAATACATACACACTTCAACCATCCGAATGAAATAACAGCCATAACGGCCAAGGCGCTGGGCATTCTTTATGAGCGTGGCGTCGAAGTTAGAAATCAAGCAGTAATATTAAGGGGCGTTAATAACAGCAAACAGGCGATGCATCGACTGAACGAATGCCTGGCTTACTTGAATGTGCGTCCATACTATTGTTTTCAAGGGGATATGATTCAAGGCGTCGAGACGCTGAGAACAAGTATCTGCGACTCGATAGAACTGGAAAAAGCTACCCGTGGTTTGATCGCAGGGCATAACACTCCCCATTTCATCGTGGATCTGCCAGGCGGTGGGGGAAAGCGAGATATCCATAGCTACGACTATTACGACAAACAGCTGGGTGTCGCTGTCTACCGGGCTCCCGCGGTAAAGAAAGACAAACTTTTTCTTTACTGCGATCCGCTGCATGCGTTGTCCCCTGAGTCACAGGCGCTCTGGATTAATCCCGAGTCGCGAGTGCAATTGCTTGACGATGTATTGAAGTCCGCAAAATAAATGTTCAATCACCGTGAATGGAAGCATGAAAATGAATAAGACCGACAAGATCAACTGGATCCATCATGAGTTCTATACCCGCGCCATCGAGCAGTCCAAGTCGACTGGAAAGCCGATACTGATTTATTTCCATAGTAAGTCCTGCGGTGGTTGTAATCGCTTGGTGGATACGGTCTTTAACGACCCTCAACTTATCAGCGCCGTATCCGGATCGACGATTCCGGTGTGGGTCGAGGTGGAGAACCCCGAACCGAACCCTCGAGTTTCCGAGTTGGTCGGCAGCCATATCTTTATCATGTCGCCGGTCCTGCAACTCATTTCCAGCGATGGGGATATCTACCACAAGTTCCTGGGCGCACCGCTACACACGCGACTGGATCTGGGGTACTGCCGGGTACACCACGATATCGACGGCGACATCGATGCCAAGGAAGCGATTTCGCAGCTGTCCGTGGGCTTGGCCAAGCAGGCGATGGTTTCTTTCAACTACTCCACCGCCGAGTCGCTGCTGAGAAAGGCGCTGGACACCCACAGCCCTGATAGCGTGGCGGCAAAAGAAGCGGAATATTGGCTGCCCGTTGCCCAGACCCGTGGGCAGTATCCTGACGACAGCCTGCCTGAAGACGGGATCGCGCAGACGCCCATCGCCCGAGAAGTGCGACGTTTCTGTAACACCCTGGTTCAGGTACCGGACCACGAGTTGATGGTCGATTGGCCAGGTATCCCAGGTGACGGTGGATGGGTGCATTACACCGACTGCCTGCGCGAGCTGTGCCTGGGCGCTTATCAGATGCTGCTGGATGTCGCGACAGAGGCTGCACAGAAGCGAGCGGCACAGGGCCAAGGCTTGAGCCGTGCGCAAATGATCATTCGGGACTGGCAGGTGGCGTTCAGGGATCTGCAAGGAAGCCTGATCGGCCTCAAGGGGAGTGAATACGATCAGCAGCACCTTCATCAGAATTACACCCTCGGCAAACAGCGGACGATCCGCAACAACATCGTCCACTGCGTCATGGCAGAGTTCTGGGCCCATTCCCCTGCCATCCGTTCGACCCTGGAGGTCGCCCGGTCGAACATCGAAACACCGAAAAAGGTCAGCCCAGCGTTGGTCAACTGGGAAAAACACGGGCCCGCCCCCTATAACTTTGGCAGCATCCCGGCTCTGCTTACCCTCTGGGAAAAGCGCCACCAACAATTGGTGGAAGAGTTTTCGGGGATCACCGACGCGGAGCTCGAAGCCTCGCGCAACTGGTGGGAAGACTCCCCCGTCTCGGTGAAATTCCGCCTGTGCCGGTTGGGCTGGCACTTCCACGATCACGCCGCGGTTGTCGAAACCATTTGCCAGCGAATTGGCCATGAACGGACGGAAACCGAACTGCTTGCCAAGCTTCTGTTCAATGCGCTGGGCCGTGCTGAAGGTGAAATGGTCGGCTTGCCGCGGGAGGAACAGGAAAAGCTCTTTGCCAGTGCCGCGCGCCAATTGAAAGATCGCAGCGACGAGCTTTCCCGCGTCTATAAGGGCTACCTCGATAAGCCCTCTCGCGCCACGTTGAATGTTCAGCCTGAAGCAGCGGTTGTGTGAATGGACAATGCGGCGCGCTTTGCGCGCCGCTTCAAGGATTGGAGGCGGGATGAATATTCTACAGCAGATGTTTGGCGACCAGACCGAAGTGTTCCTTCGTGCTCATTGGCCAAAACACTCTTACGTTGCAGATGGAGAGATGAGCCGCTTCACCGAATTGGCGAAGTTGGAAGAGTTCAACGATATCAGAAAGCTGTTTCATGCCTTGCAAGGGCCCGTTGACCTGCTCTTCCCAGGAGGCAAACGCATCACCGTAGCCAAGTCCGCCGACGCCATTGCCCCATACAATGACGGTGCCGCGATGGTCTACATAAAAGACCTGGAAGCGCTGCCGGCCGTATCCTCGGCGTGCGATGAACTGGCGGAGGTACTTGGAATCCCAAGGCACTATGTCAGCTGTGAAGCATTCGCAGCGAACTATGGCGTTGAGGTTGCGGTGCACTTCGATCATGAAACGAACTTCATGATTCAAATCAAAGGTGAGAAAACCTGGAAGTTCGCTGAAAACATTTCGCTGCCGGATCCGATCTATCCTTTTTTCCCGAACAACCCGAACCGATTTTATAAAGAAGGCACTCATCCCTACACCGGTGAGAAATTGCCGGTGGCAATGCCACAAGACCATCAGGAGCGGCTGGTCAAGCCTGGGACCACGACCTTTATGCCCCGAGGCTATTGGCACAGTACGGTGGCCCATGAAGAGTCTTTTTCAATCGGCTTTGTCATCAATCCACCGACGATCGCCGACATCATCACTTATGCCCTGTTGGAGCGTTTGCACGGGATAGAGGATTTGCGGGCTCATCCTCTCGACACGCTCTCGAACAGCAGTCTTGAGCGCACGTTGAGCGATATCAGGAAGGGCCTGGATGAAGCTGGAAAGTTATCCAGGAGCCTTACACCGGAAGAACTCCTTCAACGATACAAACAATCGAGAAAGGGAAACATCCGTACATTGACCTCCTTATAACCTGTTTTCTCTAACGGAAATCATGCCATGCGTGCTGCACGAAGTCTGTTTTTGGGGATCACTGCGTTGATGCTGGTCAACGTGATCGATGGCCTGAAAGAAGTGTATTTTGGCATTTTGCTGCAGAGCCTTGACAGTGTTGTCGTGACATTCGTGTTGTTTGCCATTGCCTGGCCTGTTTTTTTTCTCGGTTATATAACTAGAAAGCGCTCAGAACACGCCATGCATCGGCTGACGGAAAAGGCGGTGCCCGTAAGGCGCTGTTTGTTGATGCTGAATATCAGTTCGGCTGCACTGTGGATATCTTTCTTATTGGCGTTGAAGTGGGTTGAGCCGGCAATTGTCAGCGCGTTGATTGGAGGGGTCGGAATCATTTCCACACTGGCGTTGAACAAGCTATTACGCCCGTCAGCAGTGATGATCTCAGCCGACTATATAGCAGCAGGCATCATTGCATTTGCCAGCCTCTATCTAGGATGGGCGTCAATGGATGGTCGTACCGCGGTAAAGGATGAACTGGGCGGATATCAAGTACTGCTGGGTTTCTCCATGATGTTCGTTTGCGGTGTTGCGATGGCTCTGACGAGCATACTTTCAAAGGTCGTAGCGGATCATGGTGTATCCAGTCGTTATCTTTACGCCCATCGGTTTTATATTTTGCTCGCCATTACAGGTCTCTATACCTGTTTCAACCCAAGCAAAGTGGCTGCCGTCGTCAATCACCTCGACGCCTTGATTCTGCTGGCTTTCGCGGGAGTGATCCTGCCCCTGCTCTTGCTGCAGGAAGGGATAAAGCGCTGCGAGCCCGTGACCACTGAATCGATTCTTGCGGCCGCGCCTTTGTTCACCGTCATCTTTCAAACAGTCGATTCGAGGTTGGCATTTTCAGTATTCAGTTTCGTAGGGATTGTGCTCATTTGCCTGGCCGCTACTTATAACGGTTATTCCCATCTTAGTCGTCTTTCGACTGAAGGAGTTAAAACATGAAATACGCAGTGATTGTCGATGCTTACTCCACTGGAGCGAGCCTGGCGGACGAATTCAAGCTTTATGGAATAACCTGTATTCACGTCCAGACTTCAGCCGAAATTCTCGAATATGACGTGGATAGCTTCAGGCCCCAGGATTTCCAGCATCGCTTTGTCGCTACGCAAGATCTCAAGACGCTTACGGATGTATTAGCAGGTTTTAAACCGGCCTTTATTATCCCCGGGTGCGAGTCCGGTGTTGAACTTGCCGATCGCCTCAGTGAGTTAATGGGCACTCCGGGCAACGGCACGGCACTGTCCGCCTGCCGCAGAGACAAGTGGCATATGGCGAATCGGCTGCACCATGTGGGTATCCCGGCCGCACGAGTGGCCTTGATCCATCACACGGGCGATGTCGAAAAGGCCATTGATGCGGTTGGCCAGTGGCCGGTGGTCATCAAACCGGTGAATAGCGCGGGCGCCGACGGCATTCATTTCTGCTTTGAGGCAACGGAAGTTCATCATGCCGTAGACAAAGAGTTGGGACGCCTCAATGAAATGGGGCTGATCAACGACACGCTGCTGGCGATGGAATACCTGGCCGGCCAACAATATCTGGTACAGGCCGTTTCGCACGCGGGCAAGCATTCCGTTTTCGAGATCTGGCGAGATAACCGCAAGCGAGTGCCGGGAGCCGGGGTGGTCAATGACCGCGAGGTGCTGATCGATCTGCTTTCGGAAGAGGCTGCCCCTATCATCGCTTACGTCCATCAATGCCTGGATGCGTTCGGTATCGACATTGGCCCCTCGTTCCTGGAAGTGATGGTGACAGACAAGGGGCCGAAGTTGATTGAGTGGGCAGCCAGGATGATGGGAACCCAGGAACTCTCGGCGATGACTCGGGTGCGGGGGGTTAACGCGGTCAACCTTTGCGCTGCGTGCTATGCAGACCCCGACACCTTTCATTCGATGCTGGACAAGGTCAACCGGTCGAATGCGACATGCGAAGTCATCGGCATGATCAACAGTGTTTCAGGCAAGGTCACCCACCGTCGCTGGCTGGATGAACTCAGCGCAAGGCCGAGTTTTTTCAAGATGATCAGGGCCCCTGAAATCGGTGACCGTGTTGCTCCAACCATCGGTATTTCTACGAATTACGGCTTTATCTACCTCGTTCATGAAGACCCTGCCGTCACCTATGGCGACTATCTTTGGATACGGGAAAAAGAGGCCGAGCAAACCGGTTTCTTTGACGTGAAGCTCAGCAAGGAACCCATCGAACAAGCCTGCTGATTCGAGAAAGGCCAGACAGGGCACCCTGCTGGCCTTCCATACGAATACAGCGCTTCTTTGTTGCGGCGATCTTCCTCTTGATCGGGACGGACCAATACCTATGAAATTGTATGTAGATCATCAATGCACTTCGCCGTTTGCCATGTCGGCTTTTGTCGCGCTCCGGGAGTGCCAGGTCGATTTTGAAATGCACTACCTGGATCTCTCTCAAGGCGAGCATCACCGGCCGCCATTTACCGGGATTTCGCTGACCCACCGTGTTCCCACGTTGGTCGATGGCGCGTTTTCGCTGGCTGAATCATCTGCTATCGCTGAATACCTGAACGATCTCTCGGGGGGCACAAAGCTGTTCCCGGCCGATCTCCGCGCCCGCGCCCAGGCCCGGCAAATCCAGGCCTGGTTGCGGAGCGATTTCTTCAACCTGCGCAATGCCAGGCCAACTGAAACCATCTTTATCGAACCGATCAAGAAACCGCTTGGTTCTTTGGCGATGGCCGATGCCCAACGGCTGGTAGAGACGCTGTCGCACAGTCTCCAGGACGGCCGGAAGTTTCTTTTTGGGGAGTGGTGCATTGCCGACGTTGATGCGGCAGGCATGTTGAACAGGCTGATCTACAGTGGAGAACCGGTCCCTGACGCATTGAAGCATTACGCCCTCCGGGCTTGGGACCGTGACTCTGTGCGTGAATGGCTGGATATCGACCGCAGGAGTGCAAAAAGCCCTAGCAAGGACTGAGCCCGGGTAGTGCGCTTTACTGAAACGACCCTGAGAGGCTTTCTCGACTTGGTACAGGTGACAGTCGCGGCCCAGCGAAACACCGCTTCGCGACTGCCACCGGCGCAGCCCAATCAACAAGGTCAAGCGTCTTGCCTGACAGGTCCTTCAGATCACTCATCGATGTAAGGGTTGGAAATGGAACTATTCAATACGCTTGGTAAAGCGGTAATGCCCTTTGTCCCGGTCATGGAAAAAAGCGTAGGCCTCTACGCCTGCGGGCCTACGGTTTATCACTACGCGCACATTGGCAATATGCGCACCTATGTTTTTGAAGATGTGCTGGCTAAAACCCTTCGTCACCTGGGGTTTGCCGTACAACACGTCATGAACATCACAGATGTTGGGCATCTGCAGTCCGATGCCGATTCCGGCGATGACAAACTGATGCTGGGTGCCGTTCGTGAGAACAAAACGCCCTGGGAAGTCGCGCGCTTCTACGAAGAAGAGTTCTTCAGACACTGCGCGATGTTGAACATGACAAGGCCTGATGTCGTCTGCAGAGCGACGCAGCATATTCCCGAAATCATCGCCATGATCGAGCGTCTGCTCGATAAGGGGGCAGCCTACGTCAGCGCAGGGAATGTCTACTTCAGCGTAGAGAAATTCCCCAATTACCATGAGCTTGGCCAACTAGTACTTGAAGAACAGCGCGCTACCGATCGCGTGAGTCATGACCCCTTGAAGCTGTCGCAGTCGGACTTCGCATTGTGGTTCTCGACCTCGAAGTTCCCTGACCAGATCATGAAATGGGAGTCCCCCTGGGGGCTTGGATTTCCCGGTTGGCATATCGAATGCTCGGCCATGGCGAGCAAGTATCTCGGTGAAAGAATCGATATCCATTGTGGCGGCATCGATCACATCAAGGTTCATCACTCTAACGAAGTCGCTCAATCGGAGTGCTGCTTTGGGCACCGCTGGGTCAACTACTGGTTTCACTGTGAGTTCCTCACTGTCGATGCCGAGAAAATGTCCAAGTCCAAAGGGGAGTTTCTCACCGTCGACTCGCTGGTCGAGAAAGGCTACGACCCACGCGCGTTCAGACTGTTGGTCTTAGGTTCGCACTATCGCAGTTCGTTGACTTTCTCGTGGGAGGCGCTGGATGACGTCGCTACCGCACTGCGAAAAGCTCGGCGGCGAATCATCAGCATCCAGGAAAACACTGTTGACCATGGCAAGGCATTTTCTGAACTTCATGCGGCGTCATACCGAAGGTTTTTCTCTGCGCTCGAAAAAGACCTGCACACGCCCAGTGCCATTGCAGAGTTATGGTGGGTTATCAAGTCCAATGAACTGAGTGACTCAGAGCGCATCGACTTGCTGCGGCGTTTTGACGATGTGTTGGGCGTTGGCTTATTCGACAAGGAATCAACCCGTCTGACGCTCGAGCAAGCCGACTTGATTGAGGCGCGCAGTGTTGCTCGTGTCGCAAAGAACTGGGCAGAGTCCGATCGGATCAGGGACTTGCTGTTGGCACAGGGTGTCAGTGTTAACGACCTGAAAGCCTGATGTGCCTCAATAGCGACTAGAAAGGAGCACTACCTTGGATATCGAGCGTATCAGGCAACAGTTTCCCGTTTTTTCGATACCCACTCTAAAGGACAGCGTATTTTTCGACGGCGCTGCCGGCACCCAAATGTGCAAAAGCGCCCTTGATGCCAGTGTCAGGTCCGCCATTGAACACAATGCGAATCTGGGTGGGCATTTCTCGACATCGACTCTTGCACGACAAGAGATCGACCGGGCGCGCTGTGCGGCGGCCGCGTTAGTCAATGCCAACTGTGCAGAGGAGATTGTGTTCGGTCATAACATGACGACCCTCACCTTTCATTTATCGCGTTGCCTGGGGCGAAGCCTGCGCAAGGGTGACGAGATTGTCCTGACCCGGTCTGATCATGAGGCCAACATTTCCCCCTGGCTTGAATTGGCAAAGGACCTGGAGTTAAGCGTTCGCTGGCTGCCTTTCGATTCGCAGACCTATGGCTTCGATATTTCCGAAATAGAATCGAGTATTACAGAGCGCACCAAGATAGTTGCCTTGAGCTACGCGAACAACATAACGGGCACCATCAACGATGTGGCCCTGGTCGCTGCCTTGGCCAGGCGCAAAGGCGCAATTGTCTACATTGATGCGGTTCAGTTCGCCCCTCATGGGGTGATCGACGTGCAGGCCTTGGGTTGTGACTTTCTGGTGTGCTCCTCGCACAAGCTCTATGGACCTCACCACGGAATTCTATGGGGTCGCCTGGAGGTGCTTGAGGCACTCATCCCCTACAAACCTCGCCCTACCTCCGACAGCCCTCCCTATAAATTGGAAACAGGGACCAAAAGCCGGGAGGCTATCGCGGGGATCCTGGGGGCGATCGACCATTTGGCCTGGATCGGTCGTGAGTTTGGTGGCGCCAGCGAGCAGTCCGACAAACGACAGCAGATCGTTGCCGGTACACGAACCGTTGTCGAACATGAACAAGGGTTGGTGCAGCAAGTCCTCGACGGATTGAAGGGCTTCGAAGGCATCAGGATTTATGGTTACTGCGAGCCGTCCGAGTTGAGTCGTAGAGTCCCGACCCTGTCCTTCACTCTAGAATCAACACCGAGTGAAGTTGTCTCCCAGCATATGGCCGAACAAGGCATTCGCCTTTGGCATGGTAATAACTTCAGTACGGAAACCATTGGCGCACTGGGCCTTGACCAGAATGATGGCGTGGTCAGGATCAGCCTTGCCCAGTACAGCTCACAGGACGATGTTCAGCGTTTCCTTTCGGCGCTGGACAGATTCAGTTGCCCCGCATCACACAGGCCACACCGCCGGTGATGCCATCGGTGTGGCCATCACCTGACTCGGTGCCTCCCGGCACTGAGTCAAGTTCGCCTCGGTTTCAAACCTCTGTGCTATCCGCCCTTCCAACCTGGCCGAAACCCTGCGGTTCCGGCCGCCGGCCAACCGAGGCGGGTCATTGCTGGCTCAGGTCCACCAGCGGGATCGGTCGTACCTCGCTCGGTCGGCCGTCCTGGATCTGGCGGATAGCGGCCAGGGTCTTATCCACAGCCGCCTTGTCGGCCAGCAGGCTGTAGCGAATCTGGAACTGCCGCTGTTCCTTGGCGCCGATGGTCGGCACCCGGTTCAGCGGGCGCTGGTAGCGGCGGTTATAGGAGAAGCTGGTGCCCGGCTCCAGGCCGGTGACGTAACCCTGGTCCTGGGTGTCGGTATTTTTCCACAGGGAGAACACCGGCAACTGCCGGGTATTGAAGCCCACCGCCACACCGAGGTTGCCGGCCTTGTTGTGCAACGCCGTCAGGGTGTCGCCGTTGGCATCGGCATAGGGCACCAGGTTGTAGACGGTCTCGTCGTAGTCCCGGGTCGGAGCGCGATAGGTCTGCCAGGTCGCAAGATCGGCCTTGGCCTTGTCATTGAAGGGCGACACCTGCTGCACCGCCGCCGCGAACTTCGCCCCGGCTTCGAGGAAGGGCGTGCTGAAGTTGCTGTGATACAGCGCCTGGTATTCCTTCGGATAATCGCCGTTGTTGGTCAGGGTGTCGTTGAGGGCGAAAGCCGTGCTGCCCGGCTCGGTCACCAGCTCGGTGGCCACCGAGAAATCGACCTTCTTGAACGCCTGTTCCTTGAGCTCGCCCCGCAGGCTGATGGCGTACGGCGGCTGCTCGTCGATATGCAGGGTGACCTTGCTCGCCGGAATGTTCGCCGCGCGGCCGTGCAGGGTCAGCAATTCGCCGTTATCCAGGCCCGGGTGCCCGACCCACTCGTAGCCGCAGCGGGTCACCAGTTCGTTGAACCCTTCCAGCCAGCCCAGGCCGCCACGGCCGTTGAGTTCGATAAAGGCCGGGTTGACCACCTCCTTGACCGGCGAGTCCCAGCCCAGCCGCACATCCCCCACGGAGGCCTGCAGCACATTCATGCCGCGGGTCGGCACCACCGAGAGCTTCATCGCCCCGTTGTCGATGTCGACGATGCTCACGCCCTCCTGGCGCCCACCATGCAGGGTACGCAGGCTGACCGAAAAGGGCTTGGCGGTTTTCGCCCCCAGCTGCGCGCTGGTGATATGAAAATCCTGGGCCGCCTTGTCGGTGTCGAGCAGAACGTAATCCCAGGCCATGGCCTGGGAAGCGGCGGTAGATGCACAGAGAGCGACCAGCAGTCGGAGCGGTGTCATGGGCTTAGCCTTTATTGGAGTTGTGCGGTTTTTATAGCGCGGATGAAACGTTTCAGCCAGCCTGCAGACAAACACTCCTGCCAACCCCTGAGCGCGCGGTTTGTCTGCTTCTCCGTCAAACCACTGCACACGCCCGCCAACCCATGACACACTCGCCGGCGCTCCACCAATGTCACGTTGACGACGACATCATTATGACATTAAGGTCGCCAGCTAATTGAGGGAGCAATACAGACATCCTGTCTGTCATTTTTTTGCGCAAATGAGCATATGGAGTCTGGATGCGCGGGGCACTATTACGCAGCGGTAAAAGCGGGTCATTCACAGCCCTGGGCGAAACAGGTCAGCCGGTCTACCGGGCAGCCCTGCAACTGCGCGAAGCCATTCGCCGCAAGAACCCCGACATGGTCGACCACCTGGCCATTCCGCAAAGCGACGAGCTGGGCAACCAGATCGACTGGTACAGCGGCATGCCCGGCGATGTCATCCCCTGGAGCAGCGCCACCGAAGAGGAGCGCGCTCCTGCCCGCGTCCAGCTCGCAGCCCTGAAAACCGCGCTCGAAGAGCTGAGCCAGCGTTTCCTCGGCAGCGATCCCGCCGAGCAGCAAGGCGACAAGGCCGTCTTCGGCAAGCTGCTCAAGCGCGTTATCCATTTCCCCGACGAAAACTTCGTCTACCTGGTGAACGGCAAGCCGGTGCTGACCTTCTGGGGTTTCGAGCACGCCGACGCCGATCGCAATCGCGACCCGCTGCACAGCCTGCAAGCACCCGCTCCGGCTGCACCGATTAGCCCCGTGCCCCCGCCCCTGGCCGCCGTGGCTGCCGTAGCGCCCGTAGTCGCCCGTCCCTGGTGGCGGCGCTGGTGGTGGCTGCTGCCGTTGCTCCTGCTGCTTCTACTCCTGCTTCTGCTCGGCCTGCGCGGCTGCATCCCGGGCGTGCCGCTGGTGACATTACCGGTGCTCGGCACGCAGCCCGCAGAACCTGTGGTCGAGGCGCCCCTGGACACCACTGCCCTGCCTACGGTCAACGGCGTGGTCGCGCCCGGCACGACCGTGGTCGGCAGCGGCGCCAGCCTGGGCACCACCGAGGTGCCGGTCACCGGTGAGACGCACGAGGCCGCGACGCCGGCCGACATCAAGGTCGATCCAGAGGCCCCGTCGAACGCGCAAACGCCGAACGACCCGGCGCAGGACCCCGCCGCCACGTCACCGGAAAACCCGTCGGCCACTCCTGAAACGCCGGCCGAGACACCAGCCCAGACGCCAACCCAGCCCCCGGCGCTGACGCCTCCAGGGCCGGCCTTGAGCATCCCGGCCAACAGCGCCGACGGCGTGGCCGACTTCCTCAACGGCCAGTACCGCGCGGGCGCCGGCATCCAGGATCGGCGCACCGGCAAGCCGCTGCGCCTGGAATACCAGTTCAAGGACGGCAAGGGCCAGGTCACCGTGCGCCGCGCCAATGGCGTCAACTGCACCGGCCCGGTCACCGCGGCCATGAATAAAGGCAGCCTGTCCATCGACAGCCAGGGCCAGGCCGTCTGTGGCGACGGCAGCACCTACGACATGCCAAAGGTCGATTGTCGGCCAGGCGCGACCAGCGTCGCGGACTGCACCGGCGGTTATGGAAATGACAAATTCCCCTTGTCCATACGGCAGACGGGCGAATAAGACTGGAAACCCCTGACATGTTGCCTGAAGTCACCCAATTCGAAGATACCGTCACCCTCGTCAGTGACACCGGCATCCAGTTCATGGACTTTGCCCTGCGCCTCGATCCGCGCAAGGAGCCGGCCGGCGAGTTCGCCCCGATGATCAGCGGGCTGGTCTGCCGCCTGCTGTACAACGAAGCGAAGGATTTCTACTTCTACGAACCCGAACCGGAAAAGATCGAAAAGACCAAGCCGGTGTTCAGCGTCGACATGAAAAGCAGCCTCGAGCTGCTGGACGGTGTCTGGCTGCCGATCCCGTTCTTCCGCTTCATGCCGCCGCACCGTTTCGACGAAGGCCCGAACAACTGGTCGCGGATGCGCCTGGTCAAGCTGCCGGCCCCGGACATCGACGGCAACACCCACCGCCTGACCCTGGCCTTCGACAGCCGGGTCATGCCCAAGCGCGAAGGCACCGCCTACCTGGCGCCGAACGAGGAAGACATCAGCTCCGGCGTGTCCTTCAGGCTCGCCGGCCAGGCCCGGGAGCTGCGCTGGTTCCTGGCCCAGCCGTGGGTCAACGAATGGCTGCTGGAAGTGTTCAACGAGGGCAATACCCATCGCTCCCGTGAAGAGCTGGATATCGACATCCGCGCCAACCACCACCTGGCCCACTACCTGAACGTGCTCAGCCTGCTGGACAAGCCGACGGCGGCGCAGCAGTCCGACAAACCGCCGAAGGTCGAGATCCCCGAACTCAAGGTGGTCGCCAACGACAGCAACGGCCTGGTCAAGCCGATTCCGGTGGACCTGGTGCTGGACGTCGGCAACTCGCGCACCTGCGGGATCCTGATCGAGAACCACGGCCAGGCCGGGTCCGGGCTCAAGCAGAACTATGTGCTGGAACTGCGCGACCTGATCACCCCCGAACACACCTACAACCAGCCGTTCGAAAGCCGCGTGGAGTTCTCCCAGGCCTACTTCGGCAAGGACCACTGTTCGGTCAAGAGCGGCCGGCACGATGCGTTCCAGTGGGCGACCATCGCCCGCGTCGGCAGCGAGGCCGGGCGCCTGGCCAGCCGCCGCCGGGGCACCGAGGGTTCCACCGGGCTCTCCAGCCCGAAACGCTACCTGTGGGACGAGAACGCCTACGGCCACGGCTGGCGCTTCAACTGCTCCTACGTCAAGACCGACAACGAGCCCTACGCCACCGCGGCACCGTTCTCGCACCTGATCAACGAAACCGGCGAGGCGCTCTACGCCCTCGACGAAGACGACCGCCTGCCGGTGTTCATGCCGCGCTATTCGCGCAGCTCGCTGATGACCTTCATGCTGGCCGAGGTACTGGCCCAGGCGCTGTCGCAGATCAACAGCCCGGCCCAGCGCTCGCGCCAGGGCCACACCCGGGTGCCGCGCCAGCTCAACAGCGTGACCCTGACCGTGCCGCCGGGCATGCCCCAGGCCGAACGCAGCATCCTCAACGAGCGCATGCTGCAAGCCATCGGCCTGGTGTGGAAAAGCCTGGGCTGGCACGCCGGCGAAGAAGACCCGTACCAGGATGAAAGCCACAAGGCACGCACGCCGATCCCGAGCATCCGCGTGGAATGGGACGAGGCCTCCTGTGGCCAGTTGGTGTACCTGTACACCGAGGTCAACGAGAACTTCGCCGGTCACCCCGAAGAGTTCTTCAACACCATCGCCCGCCCGGACAAGACCGATCGCGAGCGCATCACCCTGGCGACCATCGACATCGGCGGCGGCACCACCGACCTGGTGATCACCGATTACCGTCTCGACCGCGCCGGCAACATGGGCAGCGGCAGCAACGTGCACATCGTGCCCGAGCAGCGTTTTCGCGATGGCTTCAAGGTGGCCGGCGACGACATCCTGCTCGACGTGATCCAGGACTTCATCCTGCCCAGCTTCGAGAAGGCCCTGCGCAGCGCCGGCGTGCATGCCCCCGACTCGTTGATGTCGCGCCTGTGCGGCGGCGAGACGGTCAGCGTCCAGGACGAGATCCTGCGCCAGCAACTCAACCTGCAGGTTTTCGTCCCCCTGGGCCTGGCGCTGCTCAAGGCCTACGAGCACTACGACCCGCAGGACCAGGCGGACGTGGTCATCCACAGCTATCGCGACCTGCTGGGCGACAACGCCATCGGCCAGACCGTGCTCGACTACGTCAACAGCGCGGTGCGGCGCGAGGTCGGCGGGCACAGCACCTTCGACCTGTACCAGGCGTCGCTCGGCTTCGACCTGCAGCGCCTGCACGGCGCCTTCCTCAACGACCAGATCAACATCAGCAAAATCCTCGGCGCGCTCTGCGAGGTGGTGGCCCACTACCCGTGCGACGTGTTGCTGCTGACGGGCCGGCCATCGCGCCTGCCCGGCGTCCTGGCCTATATCCGCAAGGTCCTGCCGCTGCCACCGGGGCGGATCCTGGCGCTGCAGAACTACCGCACCGGCGGCTGGTACCCGTTCCACAAGAACGGCCGCATCGACGACCCGAAAAGCACCGCCTCGGTCGGCGCCATGCTCTGCCTGTTGTGCGCCAACCACAGCATGCCGAACTTCTATTTCCGCTCCTCGGCACTCAAGCCGTACTCGACGGTCAAACACATCGGCATCATCGACCAGGCCAACGTGATCAAGGATGCCGACGTGCTGTATCGCGACATCCAGTCCGAGGACAACAAGATCAAGCTGCCGGTGATCGGCACCGGGGACGAGGCCGACACGCCGCAGCTGGAAATGCGCGGCGACCTGCGCCTGGGCTTCCGCCAGTTGGCCGCCGAACGCTGGGCCGCATCACCGCTCTACACCCTGAGCTTCACCCCCGCCGGCCGCGATAAGTTCTCCCGGGCCATCGGCGAGAACGGCGACGCGCCGCTGCTCAAGGTGCGCTTCGAGGTCAAGGGTCCGGACAAGCACACGCGCAAGCACGGGCTGGTCAGCGACCGGCTCTCGGTCAGCGGCATCGAATCCAACAGCAACAACGTCAGCTTCAACCCGCGCAGCGACCTCAAGCTGGAGCTCAACACTCTGCTTGATGCCAGCCTGAGCGAGACCAAGTACTGGCTCGACAGTGGAAGTGTGAAACGCAAATGAACGACCTGACCCCGGAACAGACTCAGCTCTCCACCCGTTGGGCCGCGGTTTATGAAGGTGCCGGTCAGGCGCTGGAATGGATCGGCCAGACCCGTGGCAATGCTCCTCGGCTGGACGGCGAAGCCGATAACCTGAACCTGCGTTTACACCGCGCGCGCAACCTGGCGCACAGCCTCGGGCGCGTCGCGTGCACACCGATGACCATCGGCTTCTTCGGCCTGTCCCAGGCCGGCAAGTCGTACCTGATCTCAGCCCTGGCGGCGGGCCGCAATGGCAAGCTGGAAACCGATTTCGGCGGCAAGCGCCTGGACTTCATCGAGCACATCAACCCGGTGGGTGGCGGCAAGGAAGCCACCGGCCTGGTCACGCGCTTCAGCCGCCGGGCCAAGCCCAGCGACGACCCGCAGTTTCCGGTGGAGCTCAAACTGTTCAACGAGATCGAACTGGCGAAGATCCTCGCCAATTCCTGGTTCAAGGACTTCGACCTGGAGCGGATCTCCTACGAGATCGACGAAGAACGCATCCAGCGCGTGCTCAAGCCGTTCGAAGGGCGGGAAACCGGCCCTGTGCAGCCCGGGGTCAACGCCGACGACCTGGTGTCGTTGTGGGACTACCTGCGGGACAACTTCCGCAACTCGGTGAAAAAACTCGAGCACCTGTACTGGCCCAAGGCCCTGCAACTGGCGCCGCGCCTGAACTTCCAGGAACGCGCCGAGCTGTTCTCGATTCTCTGGGGCGAGCAACGGGAACTGGTCCGCGCCTATCAGCAACTGGCCGGGGCGCTGCACACCCTGGGCCTGCCGGAAACCGTGTTCGCCCCGCTGCACGCCCTGGTGCGTTTTGAAAACGACGCCTACAGCCAGCGCGACAGCATCATGAACGTCGATATCCTCGAACGCTTCGGCAGCCCGCAAGACCTGCCCATCGAGGTCCGCCCACGGCTGGCCGGAAGCCTGCGCAACAGCCAGGGCATCCCGGTGGCGCAGCTGGCGGCGTTGACCGCGGAAATGACCTTCCGCCTGATCGAGCCGCCCAGCGACGAGATCGTCGATCAGGTCGACCTGCTGGACTTCCCCGGCTACCGCGGGCGCAAGAAACTCCATGACATCGCCAGCTCCAGCGACCCGGAGTCCAGCACCAAGGACAACTCCGTTTCCCAACTGATCCTGCGGGGCAAGGTCGCCTATCTGTTCGAGCGCTACACCGATAACCAGGAAATGAACGCCCTGGTGGTCTGCACCAGCTCGACCAAGCAGAGCGACGTCAACGACGTGGGGCCGGTACTGACCCGCTGGATCGAAAAGACCCAGGGCGGCGACGCCGCGACCCGGGCCAAGCGCGAAACCGGATTGATCTGGGCGCTGACCATGCTCGACCTGCGGGTCGGCTCCTCGCTCAAACTGACCCCGGCGCAGTACGACGAAAGCTGGGACGGGATGGTCAAGCTGACCATGCTCGAACGCTTCGGCAGCCTGCCGTGGATGAACGACTGGGCCGGGACCCCGTTCCAGAACACCTTCCTGGTGCGCAAACCGCGCATGGACGCGGCCTTCATCAAGCAAGACGGCTCAGGGGCGGAAACCGGGATCAACCCGGATTATCAGGCGCGCCTCATTGAGTTGGGGCAAAGCTTCGCCAGCAACGCCCTGGTGCGCAAACACATCAAGGAACCGAGCCAGGCCTGGCAGGCCATGCTCAAGACCGACGACGGCGGCATCAGCCATTTCAGCGGCAGCTTCGCCGGCGTCGCCAATACCGCGTTCAAGCTGCAACGGATTCGTGAGCAACTGGACGAGTGCATCGAGAGCCTGACCGTCCACGGCCTGAGCACCTGGTACCACGCCGATGGCGACGGCGCCGCGGCAGCCAAGAAGGCCCAGGCGCAGATGATCCTCAGCCAGCTGGGACGGCGCCCGGCCGTGCTCGGCGAGCTGATCGACCACCTGGGCGTGCCCAGCGAAGAGATCCGCGACCTCTACCTCAGCGGCGTCTACGAAAACGACGAAGCCGAAACCGCCAGCGACGAACCCGCCGCCCCGGCCGCGAGCCCGAGTCTGTATGGCGACGAAGGCGGTTTCGATTTCGGCGACCTGGGCGACGACCTGGGCCCGGACAGCAGCCCGGCCAGCCCCGCGGCGGCCACCCAGGCGCCGGAAGCGCAAGGCAACGAACATCGCTTCGCCAAGGCGGCCTTCACCGCGTGGATTGCCCACCTGCGCGACCTGCCGAGCCGCCAGAGCCTGCTGACGCTGCTGGGGCTGGAAAAACCGCTGGTCGAAGCGGTGGTCGACGAGCTGGTCACCGCCGGCTATCGCCAGGACCTGCCCGGCCAACTGAGCCGGGCCGTGCTCAAGCGGGCCCAGAGCAGCGCCCGCCGCGACCAGCTGGTGGAGCGGCAGGTGCTGGAAGTGCAGCGGGTGCTGCGCGACTTCGTGTCCTGGTTCGGCTACATCCAGAAGCCGGTCGGCGAGCGGCCCAACAGCCGCGCGGGCGCCAAGGCGCCGCTGTTCTCCTTCTACACCGACGTGGGCCCGGGCCAGTTGCCCGTGCTACCGGCGCAACCGGCGAACCAGGCGCAGCTGTTCCTGGGCGACTGGCTCTCGGGCCTGGCCTACATCACCCTGGACAACGCCGGACATGGCGCCGGCCGCGAAATCACCCCCGAACAGAACGAAAAGCTGGGCCGCGTGCTCACAGCCTTCACAGCGAGATAAGCAATGCCCATTCGAGTCGACCTGCTCGCGTTAGAACCCAATGCACCTGGCCAGGCCCGCCTGACAGTGAAGAAATGGCAAGGCAGCGCGCAGAACCTGGAGTTCTCGATCCAGCGCAACCAGGATGCCTTCTACCTGCAGCACGGCCAGCAGTGGAGCAACAGTCCGTACTGGTTCCAGGTCTCCCGCTTCGACCAGGATGCCAGCGGCGAAGCCCTGCAGACCCTGGTCGGTCCGGAGGTGGTCGACCCGTTGCTGGAAGGCAGCGCCAACTCCAACTTCCAGATCGAGCTGCGCGAGCAAGGCCCGGGCCTCAGCGACAAGGGCGTGGTGCGCCCGGGCGCCGGCCTGTTGCCATCCACCGCGGGCGGCCAGACCCGTTCGACCTACGACGCCGGTCACCTGGCGGCAACCGCGGCGGCCGCCCCGGAGATTCCTCAACTGCCGGAACTGCCTCTGCCCGAACCGGAGCCTGAGCCGGAACCCGAGCCCAACTTCGTCATCAGCGAAACCGAACCCCTGGCGCCCCCTCTGCCGGCGAGGAAGAACAACAAGCCGTTCTGGATCTGGCCATTGCTGCTGATCCTGGCGCTGCTGATCGCCGCCGCGGCCTGGTTCTGGCTCAAGAAGCCGGAGGCCCCCGCGCCGGTTGCCAGCGCGCCGGCGCCCACCGCCGACGCCGCGGCCTGCACCCTGGAAAGTATGAACAGCCAGCCCGAGCTGGCGTTCGTCCAGGCCTGCATCAAGGCCGCGCCAGCCAGCGCCCAGTTGCTGGAGATCATCAACCTGGCCAAGGCCAACAAGCACTGCGGCGTAGCCCAGCGCCTGTACGCCAACCGCGCCCAGGCTGGCGACCTGCAGATCGCCAGCGCCTACGCCCACGAGTACGACCCCAAGTACCACCAGGCCAGCAGCTGCTTCGCCGAGCCCGACAAGGCCACGGCCGCCTACTGGTACGAAACCATCCTCAGCCATGAACCGGACAACGCGGAAGCCAAGCAGCGCTTCGAGGAGTTGCAGAAGTGAGTCGCGCATCCCTGAACCGCTTCCTGCTCGGCGGCGCCGCGCTCCTGGCGCTAGGCATCAGCTCCCTGTCCCAGGGCGCCGACCAGCCGCTGATCCAGGCCGGCAAGAAGACCCTGTTCCAACGCGTGCTGACCACCCCGGGCTGTCACCTCAGCCCGTCGGCGGGCGGCGCGGCCGGCGAGGCGCAACCGACCTTCTCCCGCTTCTATGTGTACGAACGGGCCCAGGCCGGTAACGCCGAATGGCTGAAAGTCGGCCCCGACAGCTACGGCAAGACCGTCGGCTGGCTGCCGGCCAGCTGCACCACCGACTGGAAAATGCAGCTGACCCTGGCCTTCACCAACCCGGCCAACCGCGACCGCCTGCTGTTCTTCAAGGACCGCGCCACCGTCGAAGGCATCCTCGATGCGCCGGACCCGGTGAGCAAGGTCGCGCCGCTGCGCGCCAAGCTCAAGCAGGGTGCCCAGGCCCCCGGCGTGCTGGCGCAGGAGCCGGAGTACTTCGTCGACCTGCAAAAGCAGTTCTACCTGCTGCCGATTCTCAGCGGCGAAGAAGTGATGACCGAAAGCGGCTTCCGCACGCGCCTGCTGAACGTGGCCTCGGTCAGCAAGGACGAGGACCCGAACGCCAAGGGCAGCAATGCCGCGGGCGCCAACGGCGGCACCGGTGGCGACGTCAATGGCAGCAGCCAGCTGAAGGAATTCAGCGCCGCGGTGGTGTTCGTCATCGACTCGACCATCTCCATGGACCCCTACATCGACCGCACCCGCGAGGCGATCCGCAAGGTCTACCAGCAGATCGAGTCGCAGAACCTGGGCAAGCAGGTCAAGTTCGGCCTGGTCGCCTTCCGCTCCAGCACCAAGGCCGTACCGGGCCTGGAGTACGTCACCAAGATGTACGCCGACCCCAACCAGGTCAAAGACAGCGCCGACTTCCTGGCCAAGGTCGCGGACCTGAAACAGGCCAAGGTGTCCAGCAGCAGCTTCGACGAAGACGCCTATGCCGGCGTCATGCACAGCATCGACAAGGTCGACTGGAGCCAGTTCGGCGCGCGCTATGTGGTGCTGATCACCGACGCCGGCGCCATCGAAGGCGACGACAAGCTGTCGAACACCGGGCTCAGCGCCACCCAGGTGCGCCTCGAAGCGGCCAAGCCCGGCGTCGCCATCTACACCCTGCACCTCAAGACCCCGGCGGGAGAGAAGGACCACAGCAAGGCCCAGGCGCAGTATCAGAACCTCTCGACCTACCCGGGCACCAACACCTCGCTGTACTACCCGGTCGACGCCGGCGACGTCCAGGCCTTCGGCCGCAAGGTCGACGCCCTGGCCGCCGCCATCACCTCCCAGGTGAAAGCCGCGTACATGGGTGAAGACGCCATTGGCAGCGCCCTCAACGCCAAGCAGGACCCGGCCGAGAAGAAAATGCTCGAGGATGCCGCCCTGATCGGCCACGCCATGCAGCTGGCCTACCTCGGCGAGAAGACCAACAGCAAGGCGCCGCCGGTGTTCAAGGCGTGGATCACCGACCGCGACCTGATCAAGCAGAACATCCCCACCACCGATGTGCGGGTGCTGCTGACCAAGGCCCAGCTCAGCGACCTCAGTGACGTGATGAAAAAGATCCTCGACGCCGCCAACGAAGGCCTGATCTCACCGACCGAAATGTTCGAGCGCCTGCGCTCGGTGGCCGCCACCATGGGCGCCGACCCCAACCAGCTGAAGCAGAAGGGCAACGCCAAGCTCGCCGAGATGGGCGTGCTCGGCGAGTACCTGGAAGACCTGCCGTACCAGAGCGAGGTGTTGAACCTGGATGAGGAAACCTGGAAGAGCTGGGATGGCCTGGCCCAGGAAAAATTCATCCGCACGCTGAACACCAAGCTGCGTCACTACCAGCGTTACAACGCCGACGTCGACCGTTGGGTGGCCCTGGCCAAGGACAGCGATGCCCGGGACAACGTGTACCCGGTGCCCCTGGAAATGATGCCTTAACGAGACGCCCATGCTGGATATCAAGAACCTGCTGGTGCGCCGGGGCGAAGGCGCGCAGGCGCACCAGGTGCGCCTGCCGGAGCTGCGTATCGGTGCCGGCCAGATCCTGGCCATCACCGGTGAAAGCGGCTGCGGCAAAAGCACCCTGCTCGAAGCCATCGGCCTGCTGCTGCGCCCCGTGGAGCTGCAGCGCTTCAGCCTGGAGCCGGCGAACTCGCCGGCCGCGGCGCCGCTGGACATCGGCCGCTTGCTCGCCGCCGACGACCAGCCGGCCCTGGCGGCGGTGCGCTCGCGGCACCTGGGGTTCATCCTGCAGAGCGGCGGCCTGCTGCCCTTCCTCAGCGTCCGCGACAATATCCGCCTGCCCCGTCGCCTGCTCGGCATGCCGCTGCACAGCGAGCACGTCGACCGGGCCATCGCCGCCCTGCGCCTGGAAGCGCTGCTGGACAAACGCCCCCAGGCCCTGTCCATCGGCGAGCGGCAACGGGTCGCCTGTGTCCGGGCCATCGCCCATGAGCCGCAGCTGTTGCTGGCCGACGAACCCACGGCGGCGCTCGATCCCCACAGCGCCAGGCGCCTGTTCGAGTTGCTGTTGAGCCTGGTCGCGAACCTGGGGCTGAGCGCCCTGGTGGTGTCCCATGACTGGGCCTTGCTCAAGGACTTCGGCTTGTCGCGGCTGGCCGCCACCAGCCGCCAGGGAGAAACGTCGTTTGAACCTTTGGATTGATCGCCTGCGCCTGCTCGGCAAGCTGGCCATGGAAGACCTCTGGCACGACCGCAAGGTGTCGCTGTGCATCGCCGCCTCGCTGGTGGCGGTGATCGCTCCGCTGTTGCTGCTGTTCGGCCTCAAGCACGGGGTGGTCAGCCAGTTGCAGGGCGAGCTGCTGCGCGATCCGCGTAACCTTGAAGTGAAGATGCTCAGCAGCGGCAACTACAACGACGCCTGGATCGAACGCCTGCGCCAGCAGCCGCAGACCGGCTTCGCCCTCGGCCAGACCCGGTCGCTCAACACCCAGGCCGACCTGTTTATCGGCCTGCAGCGTTTCGTCGAAAACGCCGAGATCATCCCCACCGACGTCGGCGACCCCCAGCTGAACCTGCCGCAGATCAACCCCAGCGGCCATCAGGTGGTCCTCAGCGCGCAGGCCGCACAACGCCTGCAGGCCAAGGTCGGCGACAGCGTGCGCCTGCGCGCCGAACGGCGCCTGGACGGCAACCGGGAACGCGGGGAAGTGACCCTGAGCGTGATCGCGATCCTCGACAGCGCGCGCTTCGGGCGCGCCGCCGGGTTTGTCGCGCCGGCCCTGCTGCTGAACCTGGAGCGCTTTCGCGACGGCTATCAGGTCAGCGAATTCGGGGTCGACAGCGGCAAGCCCCTGGGCGACCTGCAACCGCTATACGCCCGGGCCCGCCTCTATGCCCGGGACATCGACCAGGTGGCGGCGCTGGAGCGCTGGCTGAACCAGCAACACATCGAAACCTCCAGCCGCCTGGCCGACATCGACAACGTCAAGGCCATCAACCATGTGCTGGGGCTGATCTTCGGGGTCATCGCCCTGGCGGCGCTGATCGGTTGCGTGGCCTCGATGGTCGGGGCCTTCCTGGCCAACATCGACCGCAAGCGCAAGAGCCTCGCGGTATTGCGCCTGCTGGGGTTCGCGCGCCCGGCGGTGGCTGGGTTCGTGGTGCTGCAGGCGTTGTTCCTGAGCCTGGCCGGCTACCTCGGCGGGCTGGGGTTCTACTGGGTCGGCAGCCAGCTGTTCGACCGCCTGCTCGGCAGCAGCCAGGCCACCGGCACCTTTGTTTGTCACATCACGATCTGGCACGGCCTGGCGGCCCTGCTCATCACCTTTCTGGTTGCCGCGCTGGTTGCCGTCATCGGCGCCGCGCGAGCCATCAGCATCCAACCTGCGGAGAGTCTGCGTGAGCTATAAACGTTTCGGCTGGCTGTTGCCCCTGAGCCTGGGCTACCTGCTCGACGCCTCGGCCGCGGGCTGGGAAGAGAAGTTCTACAACCCGATGCCCCAGGACAACGACGTGGTCCTGCCCATGCCCTGCGAAGGCTCGATGGTATTTCGCAAAGTGTTCATTCCGGTGGCCGGGCCGCTGGACGATTACCCGACCAACATCGGCCAGGACGGTTCGGAGTACGGCTACGTCGAGCAGACCCGGCCGACCTTCATCGCCGGCAGCTTCACCGGGGCCAAGAGCGACAAGTCCCGCTACTACCTGCTGGCCAAGTACGAGATGAGCCAGCTGCAATACGCCGCCCTGACCGAAGACACCTGCCCGACCGCCTCGACCAAGATGCGCCTGCCGCAAGTGGCGATCAGTTGGGTCCAGGCCGTGGAGGCAGCGGACAAATACAACCTGTGGCTGCGCAAGAACGCCGCCGACAAGCTGCCCAAGGAAGACGGCGCGCTGGGCTTCCTGCGGCTGCCGACCGAGGTGGAGTGGGAATTCGCTGCCCGGGGCGGGATCGAGGTCGGCACCGCCGAATTCCGTGACACCCGTTACCCGATGCCGGAAGGCCTGAACGCCTACGAGTGGTTTGCCGGCGCTCAATCGGCCAACGGCAAGCTGCAACTGAGCGGCCTGCAGAAACCCAACCCGCTGGGCCTGCACGACATGCTCGGCAACGCCGACGAGATGATGTTCGAGCCCTTCCGCCTGAACAAGCTCGACCGCCAGCACGGCCAGGCCGGCGGCTATGTGGTGCGCGGCGGCAACTACCTGACGTCCCAGGCCGACCTGCGGACCTCGCTGCGCAAAGAGGAGCCGTACTACAACAGCGACGGCCAGGTGAAGAACAAGACCACTGGCCTGCGCCTGGCCCTGGTGTCACCGACCCTGACCTCCCGCGAACGGGTGGCCAGCATCGAAAGCAGCTGGAAGAAACTCGGCAACGGCGCCCCGGCCAACTCCCCTTCGACCCCCGGCACCGCCCAGGCCCTGGGCACCCTGGCCTCGGGCGTCGAGGACAAGGCGCTCAAGGAGAAGCTCCAGGCCCTGGAAAACCAGCTGCGCGCCAGCAACCAGCAGCAGGAAGAAACCCGCGACCAGGCGATCCGCGCCAGCCTCAACCTCGGCGCCTTCCTGTGCACCAAAATGCTCGATGACGGCCAGTACGTGGACTTCCTGCAGAAGAACTACGCCCTCAACTGCGAATCGGCCGAGAAAGACGCCACCTGCGACATGCGCAAGGGCAAGCTCGACGAGCAGAAGGACCGCCTGCACAAACTCAGCCGCTACTACGCCAGCAGCCTGGTGGAGTCGGCCTCGCTGTACGGCCAGCCGCTGATCGAGCCGCAGGTGCCGGTGATGGAAGAAATCATCTCGCGCAACAAGCAGTTGCAAGACCTCAAGCCGTACCTGCGCACCCACTGGGCCAACCAGAAGACCTTCCTGCAAAAGCAGAAGATCGACACCGAGGCCTGGCTGAAAAGCTGCAAGTCCGTGACCCAATAGCACTACCAGCACCGCTATAAAAAATGCCCATATCGTCTACCAGGAGCACCCCCATGTCGCGCAGCCTTCGGACTCGCTTCAAGCTACAGATCGCTTTCATCCTCGCCGGCAGCCTGCTGCTGAGCGGCTGCGCCAACACCGGCAGCTCCATGCTGGACAACGATGCAGGCCCCGATCCGCGCCTGACCCAGGGCAATGACGCGCAGTTCTTCAGCAAGTCCGGCTACCAGGCCTGCGCCGTCGGTGCTGGCATCGGCATCCTCAGCTGCGCCCTGTCCAACAGCAACAACAAGGCGGTGTGCGCCGTCGCCGCGGGCATCGCCGCCTGTGGCGTGGCCATGGGCGCCAACTACTACCTGGACCAGCGTCGCAGCGAGTACGCCGACACCAGCACCCGCCTGCAGAAAATGAACGCCGACGTGCAGCAGGACACCCAGAACGTCATCGCCCGGACCGCGACCGCCCAACAGGTGATCAAGGACGACCAGGCGCGCATCGCCCAGATCAAGCGCGACATGGCCAACAAGAAGCTGGACAAGGCCAGGGCGCAAACCCAGATCGCCGAGATCGACCAGAACATCGCCCGCCTGCGCAAGGACCTGACAAACATGCGCAACAAGGCGACCGAGTACGCCAAGGTCGCCGACATGGAACGCGCCCAGGGCTCCAGCGCGGAAATCAAGCAGGTGGACATGAGCATCATGAAGATGAACGCAAAAGTCGCTTCGCTGCAGAAAGAAGTGGACGCCCTGTACAGCCAGCGTTCGGCAATCACCCTGGGTTGAGATCATGAGCATGAACACGGCAAGACACTGGGCGACGCTCGCCCTGGCCCTGACCCTGGGCGGCTGCGCCAGCAACCCGGGCGAGTGCGACGCGACCAACCGCGATGCCAGCCTGCTGACCAAGATGAACTGCGACTACTCCGGTGGCTACAGCGAACAGGTCAAGCAGAAGGAACAGGCCCTGACCGCCTCCCGTCAGGAAAACGCCATGTTCCGCCAGGTATACGACAATATCGCCGCCCAGCAGGCCAGCACCCGCAAGGACCTGGCCAGCCAGCAGCAGGCCCAGGCTTCGCTGAACCAATCCCTGGGGCAGTTGCTCAAATCGCTCAAGGCCCGGCATGGCAACGAGAGCCAGGTACAGAAACAGATTGCCGGGCTCGAACAGCAACTCAAGGCCTCCCAGGCCAAGACCGCCAGCAACACCCCGGCGGCCCTGGCCGCCAAGCAGGCAGAACTCAAGGCCCTGCAGAAGAAGGTCAACCAGCTGCAGTTCAGCCTGGGTTACGAGTAACCCGCTCTTTCTTCAACCTTGCAGGCATCTTTCGGGATGCCTGCGCCCTTTTCAGGAATCGTCTGCATGCAACGGGTCATCCGGGATGGTCAGTTCACCGTCGACAAGGCCGATGCGCTGTCGGCCAAGGTCGCGCTGATCCAGAAACACTTCCCGCCCACTATCGCCAGCCTCTATGCCATTCCCCGCCAAGGCAGCGGCGACGTGCTGGAATGGTGGACCGAGCTGGGCGGCCAGCCCACGCCCTATGCCGCACTGAACGAGGACCAGCAACGGCGTTTGCTGGATCTCTACCAGCAGCGCCAGGAAGCCCTGGGCCGACTCGCAGACGAGTTGCAAAACCGCAACCAGCCCGACGCCGCCAGCCTGCGCACGCTGATCGGCCCGCCGGAGCTGGAGGATCTCTACAGCCTCAACGGCGAGCCGCTGGTGGTTCGCTGGGGCCTGCGCCCACCGAAACCCGTGCCACCGCCGGTCATGGTGCCGCCGGTGGCGGTAGCGCCGAGCCGCAACTGGTGGAAACTCGCCGCGACGCTGCTGGCCCTGCTGCTATTGCTGCTCCTGCTGTGGGCGGCCTACTGGTTTTTCTGCCCGAAAAGCCATCCCGTGGTGCCGGAGCCGGTGGCGCCCGCGCCCGTCGAGACTCCCGCCAAGGCAGCGGAACCGGTCG